>JBJMTY010000040.1:0-4857 GCA_045811445.1 Allosphingosinicella sp.
ACGGTCGGGTCCGGGAAGAACCCCCAGTTTTTGTTCAGCAGCGGGCAAAGAAGAGCGGCCGGACTAGCCTTCCTTTTAGCGATCCACTTGTCGCGGCCATGGTGCAAATTCCAGACACTGCTCCTTGATGATCCGGTTCAGCACATAGACGACTATCGCGCGCTGAACCTGGTGGAGGTTCTATCCGCTATCCGAAAAGGAAAGAGGCAAGTGGTTGTCGCAGTTGAGGATGCAGCGCTAGCCGATGCTCTGTGCCGTCGACTGCGCAGCACCGCCAGCTCACCGGGCTGCCGATACGATCTCACCCTCGGGAGCGACGGTGCTTCTCGCGTGGCGTCGGTCGTCGATGTTGCGCCAATGCAGTCAGGAATTCTGCGGCTGGCGGTTGCCTGATAGGCAGCGCGCCGACTCTATCCCAGTTTCGCCTTGAGCTTTTTGAGCGTCGCGAAGGCGGCGCAGGCGTCTTCGAGCATGGCATGGACGCGGTCGCGGCCGGGGGTGGAGCGGAGCATGGAGCCGGGCTCGAAGCGGTTCTTGCCGGTCGCGGCGACCATGACGTCCTCGCCGCCGAGCCACAGGAAGGTGCGGCCGCCTTCGCGCAGATCGAGGAGCAGGCGGCGCAGCTCCGGGTCGAGGAGCAGGGTGCGGGCCTCCATCGGCTCGGTCGAATAGGCCTCGAACTTCTTCTCGAACGCCTCGTCGGTGTCGCCGATCTCCACCCGCTCCATGCCGCCGCCCGGCGTGAACCAATTGAACAGCCCCTTGTCGGGCACGATCACCGTCTCGCCGCTCGCGGAGCGGCGGCGCTGGAAGGCGTAGATCTGGCCGGAAAAGACGGTGTAGGTGCTCTTGCCCTGGCGGCGCTCGAGCGTCGCCTCGTAGATTGCATAGCCCCTCCCCTCATGGTCCTTGCCGTGGAAGAGATCGGTGAAGATTTCGGAGGAGAGCCAGGAGCCGAACAAGGCCTTGCTCGCCTCGGGGTAGACCGGCGGGCTGAAGCCCGTCGCCATATAGTCCATCTTCGCGCGCACCGCGATCCGATCGAGCACGGGGATTTTCAGCGCGCGGCCGGCCGCCGCCAGCAAGGCCGAGCCGGCGATGATCGGCACGATGAGCAAGAAGGCGCCGACGATGATCCCGGCCGTCGGCCAATCCGCCCGGATCAGCATCCAGGCCGCGAGCGGCCCCAGCACCAGCCCGACCAGCAGCAGCAGCCAGAAGCGCCGCAACGCCGCCGATCGATGCTCGTCGAGCTGGCTCAATTGGGTGCTCACGGGCGCCTCGGCGCACAGAGATTCGAAGCAATCGACGGTGAGTTCGGTCATCGGCGGCCCCCTTGTCCGCGCCCAAGCTGGCGCGAAGCGAAGGGCCTGTCCAGAGGCCGGATCAGCCCTCGCCGCGCAAAGGGAGGGTCAAAGTGAAACGGGCGCCCTGCCCCGGCGCGCTGTCGACCGCGATGTCGCCGCCCATCGCGCGGGCGAGGCGGCGGGCGATGTAGAGGCCGAGGCCGGTGCCGCCGGGCTCGGTCGGATCGACCCGCTCGAACTTTTCGAACACGCGGGCCTGGTCCTCGGCGGCGATGCCCTTGCCCTGGTCCGCGACGATGAGGGCGCCGAGATCGCCTTCGCGGTCGGCGCGGATCCAGACCATGCCGCCTTCGGGCGAATAGCGGATCGCGTTGGTCAAAAGGTTGACGACGATCTGCAGCACCCGGCGGAACTCGCCGCTGGCGGGCAGGCTGTCGTGGGCGGCGGGCGCGTCGATGCGGACCTGCCGCTCGGCGGCGCGGACCGCGAGCAGGCCGGCGGCGCGGCGGGCGACGTCGGCGAGGTCGATCTCCTCGGCCTCGGGCGCATAATCGGCGCGCTCGATCGCCTGCAGGTCGACGAGGTCGTCGACCAAGGCGAGCAAATGCCGCCCGGCGGTGGCGATGTCGGTGGCGTAGCCCGAATAATCCTTGCGCAGCGGGCCTTCCTGCTGGCCCGAAATGGCCTCCGCGCTGGTGACGATGTGGGCGAGCGGCACGCGCAGCGCCTTGTCGAGCCGCTCCCCGAACGCGCTCGCTTCGGGAGCAGGAGGCGTCGCGGTCGGCTCGGTGAGCGCGGCCGGCCGCGACGGAGGGGCGGACGCGGCCGTGGCCGAGCCGCGGAAGCCGGCGAAGCGGCCGTCGGCGGCGATCAGCGGCACCCCCGCCAGCGTGTAGCGCCCGCCCCGCCCGCCGCGCAGCGCCGCGGGCTGGCCGTCGAAGCGGCTTTGCTCGGCGAGCGCGGTGAGCAGCGGCAGCTCGCCCGCCTCATTCTCCTCGAAACGGAAAAGCTGGGTGATCTGGGCGCCGATCAGGCTCTGCGCCGACCGCCCCGCGGCCGAGGCGGCGGCGGGGGAGATTGCGGTTAGGCGCAAGGTCGCGTCGGTCTCCCAGGTCCAATCGGCCGAGGCGCGGAGGAAATCAGCCTGGCGGGCGGGCTCCGACGCGGGCGCGGGGGCCTGGGCGGCGCGGCGGATCCAGCCGGTGATCTCGAGCGCCACGCCCGCCTCGTCGGGCTCGGCGCGGACCCACAATTCGAGATCGGCGTCGGCCTCGGCGGCGATGGCGGGGCGCGACACGACGATGCCGAGCCGCCCGGCGAGCCGGGCGAGGGCAGCGACCTGCGGGATGGCGAGCGGCCCGTTTTCCTCGCCGCCGGCGGCGCGGTGGAGGGCGGCGAGCGGCGGCTCCGCCTCGACGAGGCGGCCGTCGCGGTCGAGCCGGCCGAGCACGGGGCGGCTCATCCCGCCAGCTCCGCGATGGCGGCGCGGTAAGCGGGGTCTGCCCGCCACGGCGCCAGCGCGCGGCGCGCGGCCTCGTCGCCGGTCGTGTCGAACAGATCGATCTGCGCGCCGATCCGCGCCTCGTCGCGGGCCAGAGCGAGGAGCAAGGCGGCGGCGGCCTCGCGGCCGAGGCCGGCGGCGCGGATGAGGATCGGCGCGCCGCGGCCGCTCGGCTCGTCGAGCATCTCCCAGACGGCGGCGCGATCGAGGCCGGCGCGGGCGGCGAGGAAGGCGACCAGCAAGGGCAAGGCGCCCTCGGTCAGCAGCCGCGCGGCGAGCGAGTCGTCCGGATCGAGGCGGCCGACGAGGCGGCGGGCGGCGGCGGGGACGCCGGTGCCTTCGTCGTGCGCGGCGAGGATCGCGGCCACCGCGCGGCGCAGCGCCTCGTCGAGCGCGGCCGGATCGGCGCCGTGGCGGGCGACGGCATAGGCGCGGAGCGCCGCGGCGACGGTCCAGGCCAAGCGGTGGAGGATCTCGGCCGGGTCGTCGCCGCGGCCGACGAGCGGCTCCTGGAACGGATCGCGGCGCGTGCCGATGAGGACGAGCAGGTTCATCGCCTCGGCGGCGACGGCCGGATCGGCATGGCCGGCGAGGGTGGCGAGCAGGCGCGGCTCGGGCGGCGCGAGGCGATGCTCTTCCGCCCGCTCGAGCAGGATCGGCAGCAGGCCGGGCACGGCGGCGGGGCCGGCCTCCTCGAGCGCGGGCTGGGCGAGCGCGAGGCCGGCCGAGGCGAAGGCGGCGCGCAGCGGCTCGGGGGCGTCGGCCAGGCGCGGCAGGAGGAGGGCGCGAAGCTCGTCCTCGAGGGCGCGGACGAGCTCGGCGAACAGGCTGGCGACGAGGCTGCGCTGGCGTTCGCCGAGGCGCAAGGCGCGGGGAAGCGCAAGGTCGGACGCCGCCGCGGCAAGGCGCGCGCGCGCGGACGCGAGCAGCTCTGCCGCGCCGTCTTTTTCTCCCCCGCTCGGCCGCGTTTCGGACATCGCGCGTCCTTAGCGCGGTCGAGGTTAAAGCCGCGCTAATCCTGTCCCGGCGGCGGCGGGGCGGCGTGGGCGTGGCGCTGGGCCCAGAAGAAGCTCGCGCCGGCGTGGAGAGCGAGCGCGGTCAGCCCCGTCCCCCACAGGCCGATTGCGGCGAACGGAAGCAGCAGCCAGGCGAGGCCCTTGGGCTCGGCGAGCCAGCGCCGGCCGGGGACGACGGCGCCCAGCGCCTCGATCCGCGCCGCCACCGCGAAGGCGATGGTGGTGGCCGCGAGCGCGAGGCAGCCCCAGCCGCGCATCGGGGCAAGCGCCGAGCCGAGCGTGAGCAGGGTTCCCGCCGCGAGCAAAGGCAGAACGTGGCCGAACCAGCCGCCTTCCTCATCGTCGAGCAGGCGCAGCGCCGCCAGCCGCTCGCCCACCCCCTCGACGAAGGTGGCGAGGAGCAGCATCGCCATGCCGGTCGCGTACCAATGGCCGCCGAAGCCGAAAGCGGCGAGCAGCATCAGCAGGCAGGCCGTTCCGGCGAGGGCGGCGGGGGCCACGGGGCGCGGCAGCAGGGCCTCGGCGGCGAGGCGTTCGAGCGGGGCGAGCAGATAGGCCGAGACCCAGTCGCGGCGGCGTGCCCCCGCCCCTTCGGCGAGCCGCGCCTCGATCCCGTCCAGATCGGCGCCGCTCTCGGCAACGATGAGCTGGTCGTCGGCGGGCTCGCCCTTGAGCGCGATGTGGCGGGCGCCGCTCTGCACGGCGCGGCGCAGCAGGGTCGATTGCAGATCCCAATCGTGGAGCATCTCGGCGGTGCGCTTGAGCAACTCGCCGTCGACGACGGCGAGGCCGGCCCAGCGGCTCTCGGCGTCGATCCGCTCGAAGCGGTCGTCGACGCGGACGTCCGGCACGGTGAGCACAGCATTGCCGCCGAGGCTGAGCAGCCGCTCGATATGGGCCTCGGCCGGAATCAGCCCGTGGGCGATGAGCTGGAGGCGGTCGTCGGGGTGGACGGCTTCGGCGTCTTCGTGGGCGGTGCGGGCGACGACCAGCTTCAGGCCCTGCGCGCGCAGCCGGTCGAGCGCGCCGGCGA
>JBJMTY010000041.1:0-7881 GCA_045811445.1 Allosphingosinicella sp.
CTGGGGCGACGGGAGAGGGGCTTTTGTGCTTCGTATCGGCAATGCGCCCCCTTTTCCTTTCATCCACAGCTTTCGCGCTTCCGGCCTTGAGCCGCGGGCGGGGCTGCTTTAGGTTCGCACTTCGTTCCGGGAGGAAAATGGGATGGACCCGCTGGTGCTCATCGTCGTCGCTTTGGCCGTGCTCGGCGCGGCGGCGCTCGGCTGGTATCTGGGCAGCCGCCAGGCGGCGGCGTTCCGGGCGGAGCGCGACCAGCGGCTCGACGATTTCCGCCGCGCCATCGCCGATCTCGCCGCCGCCGAGGAACGCGCCAAGCAGGTGCCGGAGCTGGCCGACAAGCTCGAGGCGATGCGGCGCGAATGCGCGGGCGCCCAGCAGGAATGCGCCCGGCTCTCCTCCGCGCAGGACGAGCGCGAGAAAGCGTTCGAGGCGCGGCTCAAGGAGCTGACCGAGGCCCGCGCCGCGCTCTCCGCCCAGTTCAGCGAGATAGGCGGCAAGCTGCTCGAAGGCGCGCAAAAGCAATTCCTCGAGCGCGCCGAGGCGCGGTTCGGCCAGGCCAACGAGAAGACCGAGGCGCAATTGAAATCGCTGCTCCAGCCGGTCGAGGCGACGCTCAAGCGCTACGAGGAGGGATTGTCGAAGGTCGAGAAGGAACGGGTCGATTCCTATGCGGGGCTGCGCGAGGCGGTCGAGCTGGTCCGCGCGGGCCAGAGCCAGGTGCGCGACGAGACCGCCCGGCTGGTCAGCGCGCTCCGCCACAGTCCCAAGTCGCGCGGCCGCTGGGGCGAGCAGAGCCTGAAGAACGTGCTCGAGCAGGCCGGCCTGTCGCCGTTTGCCGATTTCCAGACAGAAGTGTCGGTCGACACGGACGACGGGCGGCTGCGCCCCGACGTGATCGTCCGGCTGCCGGGCGGGCGCAAGCTTATCATCGACGCGAAATGCTCGCTCAACGCCTTCCTCGACGCCTCAGAGGAGGTCGACGAGACGGTGAAGGCCGCCCATCTTAAGGCCCACGCCCAGTCGATCCGCAATCATGCACAGCAGCTCGGCGGCAAGAATTACTGGGACCGGTTCGGCGACGCCGCCGACTATGTCGTCATGTACATACCCGGCGAGCATTTCCTGACCGCCGCGCTGGAGCAGGACGACCGGCTGTGGGAATGGGCGTTCGAACGCCGCGTGCTGCTGGCGACGCCGACCAACCTCGTCGCCATCGCCCGCACCGTCGCCAGCGTCTGGCGGCAGGAGAAGCTCGCCGAGGAAGCCGCCGAGATCGCCCGACTCGGTAAGGAGCTCCACGCCCGCCTCGCGACGATGGGCGGACACGTCGCTCGCCTCGGCCGCAATCTCGAGCTGGCCAGCGGCGCCTACAATGCCTTCGTCGGCAGCCTCGAAAGCCAGGTGATGACCCAAGCCAAGCGCTTCGAGGCGCTCGAAGTCTCGTCCGGCGCCAAGGAGATCGAGCCGCTGCCGGTCGTCGACACCGCTCCGCGCGCGCTCGCCAAGCTGGTCGGCGAAGAGGAAGCCGAAGCCGCCGAATGAGCTAGGCTGTATCAACCCGCCGCCCCCTCTCCCCGTGGGGGAGAGGGTTGGGGTGAGGGGGTTCGGCTTCCGCGCACCGGCGTCGGACTCAGTACCCCCTCTCCCTGCCCTCTCCCCCACGGGGAGAGGGATTCCTCCTCAACGCCGAATGCAGCCTAGACGCGCGCGCCCGACGCGACGAACCAGGCCAGCCCCGCCGCGACCGCGGCCACGATGACAGCCCGCCACCACGGCGCCATCGCCGGCGCTTCGCCTTCCGCTTGCGCGCGGCCGGTGACCATCGGCGTCACCAGATTGCGCCGCCGCCGGATGGCGTAGAACAGGATCGCCGCCACGTGCAGCGCCGCCAGGCCGGCGACGAGCCAGAACATCTTGTGGTGCAGCCCCGCCGCCCAGCGGGCCGTGTCGAAATCGACGCGCCAGGAGAGAGGGCCGGATTCGATCCCGTCCTCGTCGACCGCGAACAGCCCAAGACCGATCTGGAGCGCCAGCGCCGCGAGCATGGCGACGATGCTGAGCGCGCCGAGCGGATTGTGGCCCGCCGCCGCCGGTCCCGCGCCGCGCAGATAGGCGAGGATCGCCCGCGGCCCTTTCACGAAGCGGGCGAAGCGCGCCGTCTCGCTGCCCGCCACGCCCCAGATCAGCCGGAACAGCAGCAGGCCGAGCAGGGCATAGCCGCTCGCCCGGTGCCGCTCGAGCTGGTCGTGCGTCGCCGTCCACCAGGAGAAGGGGATCAGGGCCGCCATGGCCCAGTGGACGATGCGGGTCGGCGCGTCCCAGATGCGGACGCGGGGGCGGCCGCCGCTGTCGCTCAGTGGTCCTGCGCCTTGTAGGCCGTGTGGCAGGCCTTGCACGCCCCGCCGAGCTGCTGGACGAGCGGCTGCAGCGCGGCCGGGTCGCCGCCCTTCGCCGCCGCCGCGTCGAGGTTGCGGGCGGCCAGTGCCAGCGCCTTCGCCTTGGCGCGGAAGTCCGGCGCCTGCGACCAGACTTCCGGCTTCACCGCCGTCTTCACGCCGCTGTCCGGCCCGGTGCCGGCCGGGAACCAGCTCGGCACCCGCGGCGCCAGCTCGGCGAGGGCGTGGGCGGCGGCGGCGATCGCCTGGCCGTCGGGCGCGCCGCCGTGCATCTGGTCGTTGATCGCTTTGAAGTTGCGCCCGATCTGCTTCATCCCCGCCTGCCGCGCCTGGATCGCGGCGGCGGGGTCGAGCTTGGCGGCCCCCGCCGCTCCGGCGAGGATGGTGGCGGCGGCAAGCGCGGCGAGGGGAAGAATACGCATCGGACAGGCTCCTCGGCAAGACAGGGGATTCGTGCCGGATTATGGCGGCTGGCGGCGGATAAAAGAAGCGGGATTACCGCCTTTCGCGGGAATGAAAGCGTTCATCCTCCGTCCACGCCTCGGGTCCGCTTCCCGGCCGTCTTAGGCATTAAGCCGGGCAGGCGTCGGGAAAATTGCCGATGTGCGGCCGCGCCGGGCGCGGGCAGCGTGGCGGCATGAAAGGCTATCGGCTGCAATATCTCGACCCGAGCGGCAAGTTCATCCGGGCCGACCGCATCCACGGCGATTCCGATCCCGCCGCGATCGACGCCGCGTGCGGGCGGCGCCTGCCGGTGCGGTCGGAGCTTTGGCGCGGATCGCGCCTCGTCGCGAAGATCCGCCCGAACGCGCCGTCTGGGCGGGTCACGGTCGCCCGCTAGGCCCCCGGCCGCTCGCGCCACGCCCGCACCGCCGATTGGACGGTCGGGAAAAAGCGCGTTTCCCCCCACAAGGCGAACAGCCCGAAGCGCTTCAGCTCGTCCTTCACCGGGTCCTTGAGCTCGGCGAAGCACAGCTCGATGCCGTCCCGCTCGAGGCCGGCGGCGAGGTCGGCGAGCGAATCCACCGAGGTGACGTCGATTCCGGTGATCGGGGCGCCCGAGACGATCACGCGCCGCACCGGCGTCGGCGAGGCGGCGATGGCGGCGTGGACGCATTGGCTGAAGAATTCGGCGTTGGCGAAGAACAAGGGCGCGTCCCAGCGGAACAGGACGACGCCCGCTATCCGGCGGGCGTCGGGGTAGCGCGTGACGTCGTGATAGCCTTCGACCCCGTCCGGCTCGCCCAGGATCGCGAAATGCGGGCGCCACGCGTCCCACAGGAATTCGAGCACGGCAAAGGCGATGGCGACGCCGATCCCGGCAATCGCCCCGAACACGGCGACGCCGAGGGTGCACAGGATGCACAGCCAGAATTCCCACCGCTGGATGCGGTAGATGCGCCTGAGGTCGGTGAGCTCGAACAGGCCGAGCGCCGCCGAGATGACCACGCCGGCCAAAGCGGCGTAGGGCAGGTTGCGGAACAGCATCGGCGCCGCGACGATCACCAGCCCGACGATCAGCGCCCCGACGACTCCGGTCAGCTGGGTGCGGGCCCCGGCGGCTTCCGCGACCGGCGTGCGCGAGGAGCTGCTGGAGACGGGGAAGCCCTGGAAGAAGCCGGCCGCGAGGTTGGCCGCCCCCAGCGCCACCATCTCCTGGCTGGGATCGACGCGCGTGCCCGTCCGCACGGCGAAGGTCCGCGACAATATGCTGGTGTCGGCGAAGGCGACGATCGCCACCGCGATGCCGCCGGCCAGGATCGGCACGATGTCGCCGGCGCGGAGCCAGGGAATGGCGAAATCGGGAAGCCCCTGCGGCACCGGCCCGAGCACCTTGACGCCCGCCGTCTCCGCCAGCCCGAGCCAGGCGGTGATCGCGGTCGCGCCGACCACCGCCGCCAATATCCCGGGGAAGCGGGCGAACCTCTTGGAGAGGCGGATGATGGCGAAGGTGCCGATGCCGAGCGCGGCCGCCGCCCAATTCGCCCTGCCGCCCGCGATCCCCTCGCCGATCGCCCACAGGTCGCGCAGCGGCCCCTCGCTCTCGATCGAGAAGCCGAGAAGCTTGGGAAGCTGGCTGATCAGCACGACCACCGCCATGCCGTTCATATAGCCGTAGCGGATCGGCTTCGAGAGCAATTCGGTGACGAAGCCGAGGCGCAGGAGGCCGGCCAGCATGCACACCGCGCCCGAGACCACCGCCATCGCCGCCGCGACCGCGACGGCGCGCTCGGGAATTCCGGCCGCCAGCGGCACGACGACGCCGAGGATCACCGGCGCCAGCGACGAATCCGGCCCGAGCACCAGGATCCGGCTCGGCCCGAACACGGCATAGACGAGCAGCGGGATCGCCGTCGCGTAGAGGCCGTTGATCGCCGGCACGCCGGACGCGACCGCATAAGCGACGCCGACCGGGACCAGCATGGCCGAAAGGACGATGCCGGCGACCGCGTCGTCGCGCAGCCACGCGGCCCGGTAGGCGCGGAGCGTCCGCCATCCGGGCAGCCGTGCCAGCGCGCCGCCTGTGGCCGTGCCGCCGGCTCCGGCTAGCCCTGCCGGGGCGCCCGCTTCGTCGCCGGGATAGGATCCGCGCGGGATCGGTCGCACCTCCTGCTCAGTAGAAGTCCCTTACCCGTTTCACCTTGCGGAAGTTGAGATCGTCCTTGTAGCGGCCCTTGGCGGAGCGCTCGGGAAGGCGGATCTTGGCGCGCTTGATCCTCTTGTAGGGGATTTGCGACAGGACGTGCTTGATGCCGTTGAGGCGCGCCCGTTTCTTGTCGTCGCTGGGCAGCACGTGCCAGCGGGCGGGGGCATGGTCGGTGGCGGCGAACATCGCGTCCCGCGCGCGCGAATAATCGTACCAGCGCGAATAGGATTTGAGGTCCATCGGGCTCAATTTCCATTGCTTGAGCGGGTCCTCGATGCGGCCCTTGAAGCGGCGGTCCTGCTCCTTCTGGCCGACCTCGAGCCACAGCTTGATCAGGATCACGCCGGAGGCGACCAGCCAGCGCTCGAACTTGGGCACATGCTCGAGGAAGCGCTCGACCTCCTTCTCGCTCGTATAGCCCATCACCCGCTCCACCCCGGCGCGGTTGTACCAGCTCCGGTCGAAGATGACGATCTCGCCGGCCGCGGGGAATTGCTCGACATAGCGCTGCATGAACAAGGTCTTGCGCTCATGCTCGCCCGGGGCGCTGAGCGCGACGACGCGGAAGGTGCGGGGGCTGACGCGTTCGGTGATGCGGCGGATCAGCCCGCCTTTGCCGGCCGTGTCGCGCCCTTCGCACAGGATGATGACCCGCGCGCCGGTCTCGCGCACCCAGCCCTGCAGATAGCAAAGCTCGGCCTGCAGCTTCTCGAGCTGCTTCTCATAGGCCTTGCGCGAGAGCTTCTCCCGCTTCCCGTCCGCCGCGTCGGGGACCTTGGCCGCGTCGGGGGCCTTCGCCTTGGCCTTCGGCCTGCGCGCCTTGACGGCCGGCGGCGGCTCGATCTCGGCGGCGGCGATCGGGAAGGGTTCGGCGGCTTGGACGTTCATGGCGCGGCTCCAACCAGGCGCCCCGGCGGACCACGGCGGCCGCCGGCGCGGTATCGGGACATGCCCCGAACCCGCCCGGAAAAGCCCCTGACGCCGCGCTTGCTCCGGCCGCCTCCGCGCTCAGCCCGCCCGCCGCCGCCACGCCGCCGCCAGCGCCTGCTCCAGCGCCTCGCTCGCCACCGCGTCGAGCCGCACCAAAGTGCTCCCGCGCCGCCCCCACGCGCCGTTCGCGGGCCGGAACGCCGCCGGCGCCAGCGCGACGAAATCCTCCTGCTGCTCCGGCATCAGCGCCACCATGGCCCAGCCCGCATCGGGATGGCCGAGCGTCGCGAACACCTTGCCGCGCACCCGGAAATCGGGGTGGCCCATATGCCCGCTTTCCTCCACCCCCGCATGCGAGAGCGCGATCCGCCGGAAATCCTCGGGGGAGGCCATGGCCGGCTCAAGCCACGCCGATTTTGCCGCGCTCGCCCTCGCGCGCCGTCGCGAGCTGTTCGGGCGTCAGCAAAGCCGCCAGGTCCTCCACTTCCATGAACGGCCGGATCTCGAGCTCGCTCGGCCCCGGCATCGGATTGGGGCAGCGCTCCGCCCACGCGACCGCCTCGTCCATGTCCGCCACCTCCCAGATCCAGAAGCCGGCGACCAGCTCGTGCGCCGGCGCGAACGGCCCGTCGATAAGTGCGCGCGCCGCCCCGTCGAACGCGACGCGCTTCCCCTCGGCGCTCCGCTTGAGCCCCGCCGCCGCCACCATCACCCCCGCGTCCGCCAGCTCGTCGTTGAACCGGCCCATCGCCGCGAAGGCCTCCGCCGAGGGCATCGCCCCCGTCTCGCTTTCCTCGGTGGCTTTGACGAACACGATGACGCGCATCTTCTCTCTCCTCCGGCTTCCGTGCCATGGTCGCGCAACGCCGCACACGCAATCCTGATCCAGATCAGTCGGCCGGTGACTTCGATCCTGCCAAACCTGGTTTGTCGTTTTTTGCCACCGAGCCTTTATGGCCTGTGGCCATGCCTCGATGCTTTTTCGCCTCCCAGGAAGGCGGCAGGGTCAGGGGAAGGGGGGTCCAATGAGCCGGTCGCGCCTGCCAAAGCGGGCCGGGCCCGCGCGCCGCCGCGGCCGCTCCGGATGAGCGGGCCGGTACCCATGGGCGACTGCCGGCGCGCCTACGTCATCGACGACGAAGGGCTGACCCGGGCGATGGTGCAGCGGCTGCTCACCGAGGCCGATTTCATCGTGCTCGGCTTCGATTCCTGCGAATCCTTTCTCGAGCGCCACCCCAACCGCCCCGCCGGCTGCATCATCCTCGACCTCTCCTTGCCGGGCATGGGCGGCCTGGAGCTGCTCGAGGCGATCGCGGCGGACCGAGCCGCTTTTCCGGTCATCGTCCTCTCCGGCACCGGCAGCGTGCCCAGCGCCATGCGCGCCGGCCAGCTCGGCGTGATCGAGTTCATCGAGAAGCCGTTCCGCATCGACCAATTGCTCGCCGCCGCGCAGAGCGCCTGCGACCTGCTGCGCAGCCGCGAGCTGTCCGGCGTCGGCGCGCTCCACCGGCTGACCCCGCGCGAGAAGGAGCTGCTGATCTCGCTCGGCGACGGCGAGCCCAACAAGGTCGTCGCCTACAATCTCGGCCTCAGCGTCCGCACCGTCGAGGTCTATCGCGCCAACATGATCAGGAAGCTGGGCGTGCGCAGCCTGACGCAGGCGGTGCTGATCGCCAGGGAAGCCGGCTATCTCTGAGCCGGAAGCGAGCTATCTAGGAGTCGCCGCCGCCCCGCTCGCGCGCACCGCTCGCGCCTCGCGAGCGCGCCACGATGGGCCGACGGCGCTTCCGCCGCCGGCCCGACCGGCTCACGCATACCCACCGAGCCGGGTTCCGCCCCCAAGCTCCGGCCCCCCACCTTTGCGCGCCGCAAAGGACCACGGACATTGAGGGGAAATACTAGGGTGGGGC
>JBJMTY010000042.1:0-5577 GCA_045811445.1 Allosphingosinicella sp.
AGCGCCCGCTGGCATCAGCGCCTGCTCGCCAATGCGGAGGGGATGCTGCAGGCGCTGGAAATCCCCTATCAGGTGGTCGAGACCTCGACCGGCGACATGGGAACCGGCAAGTTCCGGATGAACGACATCGAGAGCTGGGTGCCGAGCCTCGGCAAATATCGCGAGACCCACAGCTGCTCGACGCTGCACGACTGGCAGGCCCGGCGCGCCAACCTTCGCTGGCGCGACGGCGAGCGCAAGGTGCGTTTCGTCCACACGCTGAACAACACCGCGCTGGCATCCCCGCGGATCCTCGTGCCTTTGCTCGAGAACCACCAGGAGGCGGACGGCCGCGTGCGGCTGCCGGCCGCGCTCCGGGAGCTGATGGGGGGCGAATATCTCTGAGCCGGGCGACGAACGGGCGCCGTCGCGCTGGCAGCTGCTGCGCGAAACCGCCGCCTTGCTGGCTTGCAGCTACCGCAGCTTCGGCCGGCTCGGCGAGCGCGGGCCGGCGGACGGGCCGCCCTTGATGGTGATACCGGGCTTCCTCGCCACCGACCGCACCACGCTCGGCCTGCAGCGGGCGCTGGCGGCGGCGGGCTGGCGCGTGACCGGCTGGGGCATGGGCCTCAATCCCGGCGTGCGCGTCGATACGCTGGAGCGGATCGCGGCGCGGCTCGAGGCGTTCGGGCGCGGCCGGCCGGTCGTCCTGGTCGGCTGGAGCCTCGGCGGCATCTACGCCCGCGAAATCGCCAAGGCGCGGCCGGAGCTGGTCCGCGAAGTGGTGACGCTCGGCTCGCCTTTCTCCGGCGACCGGCGCAGCAACAATGTCTGGCGGCTCTACGAGCTGGTCGCCGGCCATCCGGTCGACGACCCGCCGATCGCCTCCGACCCGTCGGTCAAGCCGCCGGTGCCGACGCTCGCCATCTGGTCGCGGCGCGACGGCATCGTCGCCCCCCCCGCCGCGCGCGGAGAGCCGGGCGAGAGCGACGCGCGGGTCGAGCTCGACTGCGGCCATATGGGCTTCGCGGTCAGCGGCGGGGCCTATCCCGCGATCGTCGCGGCGATCCGGGCGTTCGAGGCGGGCCAAGGCGAGACCGGCCAAAGCGGGCGGGACGCGTCCGCCCCGGCGCCCGGTGAGAGACAGGCGGCGGAGAGACAGGCGTGAGCGCGCCCGGCGACAATAACCGCACCCTGATCATCGCGCTCGCCGCCAATCTCGGTATCGCCGTCTCCAAGTTCGTCGCGGCGGCGCTGACCGGCTCGTCGGCGATGCTGACCGAGGGCGTGCACAGCGTCGTCGACAGCGCCAACCAATTGCTTTTGATGTGGGGCCGCCGCGCCTCGCGCCGCCCGCCCGACGCGGCCCATCCGTTCGGCTACGGGCGCGAGCTCTATTTCTGGAGCTTCGTCGTCGCGGTGCTGGTCTTCGCGCTCGGCGCCGGCGTCTCGGTCTACGAAGGCGTCATCCACATCCTCCATCCCGAGGAAGCCGTCTCGCCGCTCATCGCTTATGCCGTGCTGCTCGTCGCCTTCCTGCTGGAGGGCGGCTCGACGATGGCGGCGTTCAAGGATTTCCGCGCCGCCAAGGGCGGGCTCGGCTGGTTCGAGGCGGTGCGCCGCTCGAAGGACCCGCCGGCCTTCATCGTCCTGCTCGAGAACGGCGCGGCGATGGCGGGCATCCTCGTCGCCGCCGCCGGCCTCGCTATGAGCCAGGCGACCGGCAACCCGTTCTGGGACGGCGCCGCCTCGATCGTCATCGGTATCATCCTCGGCCTCACCGCCTGGCTGCTCGCCGCCGAATCGAAAGCCCTGCTGATCGGCGAGGCGGCCGACCCGGAGCTGGTCGAGGGCCTGCGCGCGCTCGCCGCCGGCCAGGCCGGCGTGGCCGGCGTCGGCCACGTCCGCACGCTCCATTCCGCCCCGGACCAGATCACCGCGATGCTCAGCGTCGATTTCGACGATGCCATATCGGCCGGCGAGGTGGAGCGGATCGTCGCCGCGATCGAGGCCGAGGCCGCCCATCGCTGGCCCGAGGTCCGCCGCCTCTACGTCCGCCCCGAGCAGGGCGCCGAAGCCTTGCACCGCGCCTGGCTGGCCGAACGCGGCGGTTGAGGGGGCCAAGGCGAGCCTCTACGAGGTGCGCATGACCCAGCGCCTCCTCATCGCCGCCGCCGCCTTGCTGGCCGCCGCCCCCGCGTCCGCCGAGACCGTCGCCGTCACCGCCGACCGGATGGTCGACGTGCTGCAGGGGACGGAGATCGACAAGCCTCTCGTCGTCATCACCGACGGCCGCATCGCCGCGGTCGGGCGGCAGGGACAAATCGCGGTGCCCGCCGGCGCCAGGCGGATCGACCTGCCGGGCCGCACCTTGCTCCCCGGACTGATCGACATGCACGTACATCTGACCTCGCTGGCCGAGATCGGCGGCTATCGCAGCTTCGCCTATACCGACAGCTTCTGGTCGGCGGTCGGCGCCGCCAACGCCCGCAAGACCCTGCTCGCCGGCTTCACCACGGTGCGCAACGTCGGCGCCGACGGCTTCCAGGACGTGGGCCTGCGCCAGGCGATCGACGAGGGCTGGCTGGAGGGGCCGCGGATCGTCACCGCCGGCTATGCGATCGGCGCCACCGGCGGCCATTGCGACAACAACATGCTGCCGCCCTCGCTCGACCGCCGCGAGGCGAGCGTCATCCAGGGGCCGGAGGATGCCCGCGCCAAGGTGCGCTGGCTGCACAAATACGGCGCGCAGGTGATCAAGATCTGCGCCACCGGCGGCGTCTTCTCGAAAGGCGACGCGGTCGGCGCCCAGCAGCTCTCGTTCGAGGAGATGAAGGCGATCGCCGACGAGGCGCACATGCTCGGCCTCCGGGTCGCCGCCCACGCCCATGGCGACGAGGGCATACGCGCCGCGATCCTCGCCGGCATCGACACGATCGAGCATGCCAGCCTGGCCAGCGACGCCACGATCGCTCTGGCCGCCCAGCGCCACACCTGGTTCGACATGGACATCTACAATGACGATTACATCCTCGCCACCGGCACCTCGAACGGCACCGAGCAGGAGAGCCTCGACAAGGAGAAGATGATCGGCCGGCTGCAGCGCGAGACCTTCCGCAAGGCGGTGCGGGCGGGCGTGCCGATGCTGTTTGGCACCGATGCCGGCGTCTATCCCCACGGCGACAATGCCCGCCAGTTCGCCAAGATGGTCGAATGGGGGATGACGCCGATGCAGGCGATCCAGGCCGCGACCCGCAGCGCCGCGATCGCGCTCGGCCGCGAGCAGGACGTCGGCGCGATCGCGGTCGGCCGCTACGGCGATCTCGTCGCGGTCGACGGCGACCCGCTCCACGACGTCCGCACCCTCGAGCATGTCCGCACCGTCATCAAAGGCGGCAAGGTGGTCGACTAAGGTCTCCGCCCCGCCGCCGCATAGGCCTCCATCAGCGTCTCCCAGTCCGCCATCGGTGGATCGGCTTCGTAGCTGTGCGCGGCGCCGGTCTCCGCCCAGGACAGCTTCTCGCGGGTCCACAGCTCGACGAAGGGCTCGAACCAGCCATGGTCGTCGAGCACCGGCGCGCGGAGGTTGACGAACCAGTCGAATCCCTCGGCGCGGGTGAACAGCCAGGAAAGGCAGTGCGGGCAGTGATAGTGATGCGAGACGGAGCCGTGGAGGCCGCCCATCGCCGGCTCGCCTTCGATCACCTCGAAGCCGTCCGCGGGGAGGGTCGCCGTGAGCGAGAAGGCGCTCGCGCTCATCCTTTGGCAGCCCGAGCAGTGGCAGGCGCCGGTGAGGAGCGGCGGCTTCGTCACCCGCACGCGCACCTGGCCGCAGCGGCAGCCGCCCTGCCAGGGCAGTTTCCAGTCATCCATCCTCGCCTCCCTCGGCCGATCAGGCGATCGAGCTTTCCTGTTACCAATGCGCCTGTCCAGCCGCTATCGGCGGGGATGACCAAGCGCCGGTTGACCCCTATGCCTCTCGCGGCTATAGGCCGCCTCGCCCCGGGGTCGGTGGGATTCTCGCGAGTTTCCTAGCCTTTCCCGACAAGGGCACAAGAGCTTGAACATTGCTGTCGCGTCGCGAGGGCCAGGGGGCCGTCAGGCTTCCCGGCGACTCGCGTTTTTTGCGCTCCGGCAAAGTAACTTAAGGAAGTGAAGGGCTTCATGCCGACGATCAACCAGCTGATCCGCAAGGGTCGCGAGCCGCAGAAGGCCAAGTCCAAGGTCCCTGCGATGGAGCAGAACCCGCAGAAGCGCGGCGTCTGCACCCGCGTCTATACGACGACCCCGAAGAAGCCGAACTCGGCGCTGCGGAAGGTGGCCAAGGTCCGCCTCACCAACCAGCGCGAGGTGATCAGCTACATCCCCGGCGAGGGCCACAACCTCCAGGAGCATAGCGTCGTGCTGATCCGCGGCGGCCGCGTCCGCGATTTGCCGGGCGTGCGCTACCACGTGCTGCGCGGCGTGCTCGACACGCAGGGCGTCAAGGATCGCCGCCAGTCCCGCTCCAAATACGGCGCCAAGCGGCCGAAATAAGCCGCCGCGCAGTAAGCCCCGGACAGGGTTCCGGACCAGGCTGAAGAGAAAGGAAGAATATTATGTCCCGTCGTCGTCGCCCCGAGAAGCGCGAGATCCTCCCCGATCCCAAGTTCGGGGACATCACCCTCTCCAAGTTCATGAATTCCGTCATGCTCGACGGCAAGAAGTCGGTCGCCGAAGGCATCGTCTACGGCGCCCTCGACACGATTGAGGCGCGCGCCAAGCGCGAGCCGATCGGCGTGTTCCACGACGCCCTCAACAACGTGAAGCCGGGCATCGAGGTCCGCTCCCGCCGGGTCGGCGGCGCGACCTACCAGGTGCCGGTGGAAGTGCGCCCCGAGCGCGCCCAGGCGCTCGCCATTCGCTGGCTGATCGGCGCCGCCCGCTCGCGCTCCGAGAACACCATGTCGGCGCGCCTCTCGGGCGAGCTGATGGACGCCGCGAACAATCGCGGCAACGCCGTCAAGAAGCGCGAGGACACGCACCGCATGGCCGAGGCCAACCGCGCCTTCTCGCACTACCGCTGGTAGAAATCGTCCCTATATCGTGGGGGACGGGCCGAGGTCCGTTTCCCCACCTCGGAGTTTAAGATCATGGCCCGCAGCCATCCGCTCGAGCGCTATCGCAACATCGGCATCATGGCGCATATCGACGCCGGCAAGACGACGACGACCGAGCGCATCCTCTATTATACCGGCAAGTCCTACAAGATCGGCGAGGTCCACGAGGGCACCGCGACGATGGACTGGATGGAGCAGGAGCAGGAGCGCGGGATCACGATCACCAGCGCCGCCACCACCTGCTTCTGGAAGGCGGACGAGGGCCAAGGCCCCGACCACCGCATCAACATCATCGACACGCCGGGCCACGTCGACTTCACCATCGAGGTCGAGCGCAGCCTGCGCGTCCTCGACGGCGCGGTCGCCTGCTTCGACGGCGTCGCCGGAGTCGAGCCGCAGTCCGAGACGGTCTGGCGTCAGGCCGAGAAGTACAAGGTGCCGCGGATGTGCTTCGTCAACAAGCTCGACCGCACCGGCGCCAATTTCGACATGTGCGTCG
>JBJMTY010000043.1:0-18378 GCA_045811445.1 Allosphingosinicella sp.
ATCTTCGTCGTGCTGCCGCTCGCCGTCTCGACCGGGGCGGGCGCCAAGAGCCGGGTGGCGATCGGCACCGCGGTGATGGGGGGGATGCTCACCGCCACTTTGCTCGCCATCTTCTTCGTGCCCTTGTTCTTCGTCATCGTCCGCCAGCTCTTCGCCGGGCGGCGGAAAGAGACTTTGGTGCTGACCGAGGAGGCCCCCGCTTTGTGAGGACGCTCGCCGCCCTTCTCGCCGCCGCCGCGCTGGCGAGCTGCACGACGCTGGAGCCGACCTACGTCCGCCCCGCCCCGCCGGTGCCGGCGAGCTGGCCGGCGGGCGACGCGGGCCTGCGCGCCTCGGAAGCCGCGCTGCCGGCCTTGAGCTACACCGACGTCTTCAGGGACCCCAAGCTCCAGGCGCTGATCGGCCGCGCCCTCGCCGAAAATCGCGACCTGCGCATCGCCGCGGCCAACATCGCCTCGGCCCGCGCCCAATATCGCGTGGAGCGCGCCGACTTGCTCCCCCATGTCGATGCCGGGGCGGGCGCCGGCCTCAGCGGCGGCGGCAACAACGGCACCCACGCCCGCTACTCGCTCGACCTCGGCGTCAACAATTTCGAGCTCGATCTGTTCGGCCGCATCCGCAGCCTCAGCGATTCGGCGCTCAACCAATATTTCGCGACCGAAGCCGCCGCGCGGGCCACTCGCCTGTCGCTGATCGCCGAGATCGCCACCGCCTACTTCACCTACGCCGCCGACCGCTCCTTGCTCCACATCGCCGAGGAGACCCAGGCGAACGCCGAGCGCGCCGTCCAGCTCACCGGCGCGCGCCTCCAGGGCGGCGTCGCCAGCCGCATCGACCTCAGGCAGGCGCAGACCGTGCTCGAGCAGGCGAAGAGCGACGCGATCCGCCAGACCACCGCGCTCGCGCAGGACCGCAACGCCCTCCAGCTCCTCGTCGGCGCGCCGGTCGAGGACGCCTTGCTGCCCGGCAATATCGAGACGGTCGATGCTCTGGTCAGCGAAGTGCCGGCCGGCCTCGGCTCGGAGATCTTGCTGCGCCGCCCCGACGTGGTGGAGGCGGAATACCAGCTGATCGCCGCCAACGCCCGGATCGGCGCCGCCCGCGCCGCCTTCTTCCCGCGCATCTCGCTGACCGGCCTGCTCGGCGTCGCGAGCTCGGCGCTCACCTCGTTGATCTCGGGCGGCGCGTTCAACTTCACCGCCGGGGCCAACGCGACCCTGCCGATCTTCGACGCGGGCGCCAACCAGGGCAATCTGCAATATGCCAGGGCCCAGCGCGACCTGTTCCTCGCCCGCTACGAGCAGACCATCCAGACCGCCTTCCGCGAAGTCGCCGACGCGCTGGCCCGGCGCGGCACGATGTCCGCAGAGATCGCCTCGCAGACCCGCCTGGTCGCCTCGGCTTCCGACTATTTCGCGCTGAGCACCGCCCGCTACCGCGAAGGCATCGACAATTTCCTCGACGTCCTCATCGCCCAGCGCAGCCTCTATTCCGCCCAGCAGAGCCTGACGCGGGCGCGGCTGGAGCGGGCGACGAACCTCGCCGATCTATACCGGACGCTGGGCGGGGACGCCCTCATCGAGACGCAGGGCTTTGCCCCTACCCGGGCGCCGGGCGTCCGATAAGTCGACGAGAGCCGGGAAGCGGCGTCGACGAGCCCAGGCCGCGACAGCCGGTTGACAGCTGGAGCCGCCGAGCGTCTGAACACAAAGTGCCGAGCCCCTTCACCTTCCGGTCGCGCGGGTCGCGGTGGGGCTGGGGAGGCAGGTCTACGTGGACCGGCGCGGTGCTGGTCGTCCCCCTCGTCGCCTTTGCCGTCGTCGCCTGTCTGCTGGCGGCGAGCTTCGCCGCGGCGCGGGCCGATCGCGCCATCTACCGCGAGCGCGTGACCGAGGCGATCCGGGACGGCACCTTGGCAAGGCCGGCTTTCACGCCCTTCGCCCGGCACGCGCGCAGCTACCGCTATCATTATAACGATTGCCTCATCGCCTCGATGCTGGTTCTGGCGCCGAAAGAAGGCCGGTTCCGCTCCGCCGTATCGCCGCTGACGCCGGTGCGCATTCCCGCGGCCCGCCCCGACGCGTCGGTCCCGCCGGCGCCCTTCTGCGGCAATCTCGAGGCCGCGCTGGCCGCGCCGGACCAGTCCAGCGAATATTATCACCGCTATGTGCACGGCGACTGGGTGGTCGCGGCCTTGTTGCTCCTAGTCCTTCCCTTCGGCGCCGCGACCGGGCTGCTGTGCGCGACGCTCCTCGCGCTGACCGCCGCCACGGCGGCCGGAGCGGCGGGCGCATTGATCTCGGGTCGCGGCGACCCCCGGCGGAACGCCGCTTATGCGGCGATGGCGCTCGCTTTCCTGCTGTTCGGCGGCCTTGGCCTCTACGGCTGGTCCTTCTCCTTCGCGCCTTCCGACATCGTCCTCGCCGGTTTCCTCCTTTACGCGTGGAAGCGGCCGCTCGCGGAAACGGGGCGGCGCGTCGTCGTCGCGTCGGCGATATTCGGGGCGCTGACCGCGGCCTTCGAGTTCCTCGTCGGCGCCGCCCCCGCGGGCCTGGCGCTATTGCTCGCCGTTTTCGCCTTCGGCGGCGATCTCGATCGCCGCACCCTTCGACAGGCCGGAATGGCGATGCTCGGCTTCGCCGGCGCGTTCGTCTTCACCTTCGCGTTCAAATTCGCTTTGGTCGCTGCCCTGTGGGGTTGGCCGGAGGTCGCTTCGGCCGGATCGCAGCTCCTGCTACGGACCGCGGGGGAGAGCGCCCCGTTCGCCGACCGAACCGCGAGCGCGCTCAGCGGGCTCGGCATTCCCCCGTCCTGGGCCCATAGCGGCCGGCTGGGCCTCGTTGCCGTCGGCGCGCTCAAGCTCGTCTATCATGCCGCGCCGTTCGAATATGGCTCGGCCGCCCTCGGCGTGCTGGTGATCGCCGTTTCGCCGCTCGCGCTGCTGGCGCTGTCGGCATGGCTGGCCTTCACCGGCAAGGCGGCGGAAGCCAGGATCCGCGCAACCCTCCTGCTGGCGGCGGCCCTCGGCACGTTCGGCTGGTACGTCCTGTTCGCGGAGCACACGATCGGGCACGCGCCGTTCATGATGCGCCCGCTCTCCTGGCTCGCCATCATCCTCTACGGCTATATCGCCTGGATGGTGGCGGGGCGGCGAAGCCGCGAAGGCTGGTGGAGCCGAGGGGGATTGAACCCCTGACCTTCAACCATCGGGAAACAAAGACTTTTTCTGAGCGGTTGTTACCGTTGGCAGACCCGGATGTAACACTTTTCGGCCCGGTGCAAGAACATTTCCGTAAGGCGCGCGTTCAAGAACCATGCCTTCAATCAGCGAAAAACCGACGCTCGCCTATGCCGACGCACTTGCCGTTTTAGCAGCAGGGCCGCCGCCTCCCCCTATGGTCCACCTTGCGCTTAGGTATTGGTGCTCGTTCGACTCGGAAGACGAGGCGATGCTCTTCAAGCTGAGTTCGCCTCTGCCGATCAAAATAATCGACAATACCGATGGGCACATGACACCAGCCATACTGCGTTGCGAGACTGCTCAGAAGGAGTACAAGAAAGCTCACAAGAAGTTCGTAGCGGATGGGCTTGATCGGAACGGGGAGTTGGCCGACGCCTATGGCGAGATGTACGAAGCACGGCTCGATCTTGAGAGCCTGTTGCCATAGACGTTATTGGAATTTGCGGCGGCAAAATGCCGCCACGTCGTTTGCCGTCAGCGTGAACCATTCCCCGTTTGCACGGCGATCATTAAAGCGACGATGCCAGTAAGCTTCTATCCCAGGCGGGTCGTCCGTCCTGATCGCATGAACAAGCGCGGTTGCCTCGGGTAGGGCAATGCTGATCTTTTTCACTCTTGCTTCAAGCTGATCGCTGCGGCCGATTTTATAGTGGGAGCCCGACTTTAGCAGATACACCCATCCCTCAGCAGTGTCCCGCTGCTGCTTAGGAGCCGGGGAAACAGCCAACTGCGGCAGCAGGGTCAGCACATCTGCAAAATCCTCGTGTTCAGCGCAGTACGTGCGGAGCGCAGCGACAAGCCCGGTGTGTCTGCCAAAATGGGCTGACAACGTCTTCTGATTGGGCACGCTAGGATCTGATCTTCGCAAGATTGCTAGCTCCGCGCGGGCGGGGATAGCTCCCCGCTCTCGGACGACCGTTGCCAGTTTGCGCAGCAGTTCGGGGCTGTCTAGCTTCTGCCGCCATTTATTCGCAGGATAGCCAGCGTCCCCGAGAACATCGCTCCACCGCGCCCAATAAATGCCTAACCACTTCCCGTCTGGAATGCCGGTCTCTCTTCGGAACAGCATTATCCCGGGCGGCTTGCCGCCGCTGGCCTCGGCAATTCGTCGTATTTCCCCAAGGATGATCTCGCGCACACTGACTCCCATCGGTTCTTCCGAGTTCTCGGAAACTACTTCCGAAATCCAGCGGCGACCCAGCGAACCGCAAAAACGATGGCCACAACAACCAACGGAGCCACGACAGCGAGAACTGCTCGGTTCATCTGCACGTCCGCGCTTGTGACCAATGGGTTCCACGTCCCCGCCACCCACTTGTGCCCGGAAACTGCTTCGTCCACGCTAATTGACTGATTGCGATCAGCGCGAGCGAGGAAAAATATGGTGATCCAATATAGCCACCAGACTGCGAGAGCGACTGCCCCGAGCCTCTTCCAGCCACTTAGGTGCATGGCTAACCCTCCCCCTTGGAGCTCTACCACTTCGCAACCTGTTTTTGCCGTACTCACGGGCGGAGGCAACTCCGATCTTGTGGCTATCAGGTTCCCCCCGGTACCCCCTCCCCACCAACAGCAGAGCCCGATTGCGCCCAGATGCAGCGGCTCGAAAACGACCCATTGCGGACATTCGGTTTCTGGGTCACGGAGCTCGCATGCCCGAAAGCGCCAGCCGCCCATTCGCTGCCTCCGAACTCGCTTTTCTCGACGCGGTCGCGAGCAGGCTGGATGAAGGCGCCGCGGCGGCTCTGCGCGAAGATGCGGCGGCGGCGGCCGTGGCAGAAGAGTCCGAGGGTGAACTTCTTTTCGTCTCGCTCCCTGAGTACCAACGGCCGGATGATCCGGCTCACAGACTAGTACCTTTCGAAGGTTCAATGAGGACGATCAGCGGGGGCGCCGTGTCCATTCTAGTCCACCTGGACGTGAGCCTCCGTCTCTGGGAGGTCGAGTTTATCCGGTGGGAAACGCCGAGCAGTGATCCTCTCGACTGGTCGACGCTTTCGATTGTTGCGAGCCCCATGCCGGCGACCTGTAGCTGAGGAGTTCGCTTTCCACCCGTAGCGGACCTGGGCGGCGATGCGCTGATCGAAACCGAGCTGCCACCGGCGAAGGCCCAGCGCTGCCCCGTCAGCCCGCCGTCGCCAAGGCTATGGCGGGCAGCCTTCGCCCCTGCCGGAACTTGGCTGGCTTGCCAGCCGAAGCCCCGTCAGGGGCGAAGGCTGGTGGAGCCGAGGGGGATCGAACCCCTGACCTCTGCAATGCCATTGCAGCGCTCTCCCAGCTGAGCTACGGCCCCGAACCCTTCGCGGCGTCCTGTGGGGAGGGCGCCGGGTGGACCGCCGCATAGAAGAGGCGGCGGCCATTATCAAGCAGGCTTGAGCCTGGTCCTCAGACCTCTTCGTCGGTGTCGCCGGCACCGGCCACGCCGATGTCGTCGTCGCCGCCCAGATCGACCTCGTCGTCCGGATTCTCCTCGGCATCCTCGTCGATGACGAGGTCCTCGGCGGCGAGGTCGACGTCTTCCTTCTCGACCTCGACTTCCTTCTTGGGCGCGTCGAACGGCAAAGGCTGCTTGGACTTGAGGACGGGCTCGGGGTCCCAGGCGATCCCGCAGGCGATGCAGGTCACCGGGTCTTCCTTGCCGAGGTCGTAAAAGCGGGTGCCGCATTTCGGGCAGCTACGCTTGGTGCCCCATTCAGGCTTCACCATGGGTGAGAAAACTCCGGTCGAAAAGGTGGTCGCGGCGCCGGCCGCTCGGGTCGGCGGGCGCCTTGCCACATGGGTGGGCCGCTGTCAAAAGCCAAGCCCATGCAGCCCGAGGCGGCCCGGCCGATACGCTTTTCCGCCTCCCCTCCCTTGCGCGGCGAGGCGCGGGTTCCGGGCGACAAGTCGATCTCCCACCGGGCGCTGATGCTCGCCGCGATGGCGGTCGGCGAGAGCCGGATCGAGGGGCTTTCGGGCGGCGGCGACGTCCGCTCGACCGCCGCCGCGCTGAGCGCGACGGGCGTCGGCATCGAGCCGGACGGCGCGGCCTGGGTCGTGCGCGGCGTCGGCACCGGCGGGCTGCTCCCGCCGCGCGCGGCGCTCGACATGGGCAATAGCGGAACCTCGGCGCGGCTGCTGATGGGGCTGCTCGCCAGCCACCGCCTCGCCGCCGCCTTCACCGGCGACGCCTCGCTCTCCCGCCGGCCGATGGGGCGCGTGATCCGCCCCCTCTCCCGCCTCGGCGCCGACATCGCCGCGAGCGCCGGCGGGCGGCTTCCGCTGATCGTGCGCGGCGCCTGCCCCGCGCTGCCGCTCGAGCACCGGATGGAGATCGCCTCGGCGCAGGTGAAGTCGGCCGTCCTGCTCGCCGCGCTCAACACGCCCGGGGAGACGCGGGTGATCGAGCCGGTCGCGACCCGCGACCATAGCGAGCGCATGCTCGCGGCGTTCGGCGCCGAGATTGCCGTCGAGGGCGCGCTGATCCGGCTGCGCGGCGAAGCCGAGCTACGAGCCCGGACGCTGACCGTGCCCGGCGATCCCTCCGCCGCGGCCTTCCCCCTCGTCGCGGCGCTGATCGTGCCGGGGTCCGAGGTCCGCGTCGGCCATGTCGGCGCCAATCCCGGCCGCATCGGCCTCTACGCGGTGCTGCGCGAGATGGGCGCCGATCTCGCTTTCTCGAACCCGCGCGAGGCCGGCGGCGAGCCGGTCGCAGACCTCGTCGCGCGCCATTCGCCGCTGCGCGGCGTCGACGTGCCGCCGGAGCTGGCGCCGTCGATGATCGACGAATTCCCGATCCTGTTCGTCGCCGCCGCCTTCGCCCGAGGCACCACGCGCACCCGCGGCCTCGGCGAGCTGCGCCTCAAGGAGAGCGACCGCCTCGCGGCGATGGCGACGGGCCTCCGCGCGATCGGCGCGCGGGTGGAGGAGGAAGCGGACGGGCTCACCATTCACGGCAGCGGCGGCGAGCCGCTTTCCGGCGGCGCGATGATCGACCCGCGCCTCGACCACCGCATCGCCATGGCCTTCGCCGTGGCTGGCCTCCATTGCCGTGCGCCGGTAACAGTCGCCGATATGTCCGCCGCCGACACCAGCTTCCCCGGCTTCGCCGCCTTGCTCGACGGCCTCGCGGCATGATCGTCGCGGTCGACGGGCCGGCGGCGAGCGGCAAGGGTACGATCGCGCGGGCGCTCGCCCGGCATTACCGCCTGCCGCACATGGACACGGGGCTCCTCTACCGCGCCGTCGCGCTCAACCTGCTGCGCTGGGACGGCGATCCCGAGAGCGAGTTCGCCGCGACCCGCGCCTGCGACTTCGCCCAGGTCGACTGGCAGGATCCGGAGCTGCGCACCGAGGCGGTGGGCGGCGTCGCCTCGCGCATCTCGGCCTATCCCAAGGTCCGCGAGGCCCTGGTCGAGCGCCAGCGCGCCTTCGCCGGCCAAGAGGGCGGCGCCGTGCTCGACGGCCGCGACATCGGCACGGTGATCGCGCCGGAGGCCGAGGTGAAGCTGTTCGTCACCGCCAGCCCCGAGATACGCGCCCGCCGCCGCTTCGGCGAGATGGTCCGCGCCGGCCGCAACGTCCATTATGACGACGTGCTCGCCGACATACGCGCCCGCGACGAGCGCGACACCCACCGCGCCGCCGCCCCCCTCGCGCGGGCCGACGACGCGGTGCTGATCGACACGAGCGAGATGGGCGTCGAGCAGGCGATCGAGGCGGCGGTGGCGGCGGTGGAGGGGCGGCGACGGAGCGCCTAGAGCAAAGTGGCCCAATCCCGTGAGGCCTGGACGACGCGCAGGACGTCCACTCGGTCCTTCGCGACGCTGTAGAGAATCACATAGCCGCGCCAACTGAGCTTGCGGATCGCTCCCACGCCCACTTCCGGAAACCTTCGCGGGTTTTCGGAAAGCGACATGACTCGTTCGACCAGATTGGCCACAAAGCTTTCGGCCCGCCGCCAATCATCCTGCGCGATCCAGTCGGCGATGTCTTCGAGATCCGCGGCCGCCGGCGCGGAAATCTCGACCTTCATGCCGCCGACTTGGCTGCCATCGCCCGATACTTCCGGCGAAGGCGCTCGCCGACCACTTCAAGCGGCTCGGTCTGCCCCGCCTCCACGGCATCGATCCCTATCTGGATTTCCGCCTCGAGCCTCGCCCAGGCGGCCTCGCGTTCCTGGACGAGGCGGACGCCTTCGCGCAGGACCTCGCTGCGCGAGCCGTAGCGGCCGTTCTTCACGGCGGCGGTGATGAAGGCTTCGAGCTGGTCGCCCAGATTCACGCTGCTGGCCATGCCGACGACTCCGTTCTGATAACTATTATCATAATGCTCCAGCGGCGCCGCTTCAATCCACGCCCGCGAGCAGCTCGTCGACCCTTCGCTCGGCGTCGGCCAAGGCTTGCTCGGGGGTCTTCTGGCCGGTGTTGGAGGCGGCCATCTCCTCGCCGACCAAGCCCTCGATCGCCGACTGGCGACGCACCAGGGTCGGCAGCGGACGGCCGATGGCGGCCAAGGGCGCGATGTCCTCGCGGTGCGGCAAAGCGCGGAAGCGCGGGTCGTCGAGCACGGCCTGGAAGGCCGGGATGTGGCCGGTCCGCGCCCAATCGTAATTGTGCGCGGCCATGAAGCGGAAGAAGCGGGCAATGGCCGAGCGCTGCGCCGGCGTGCGCCTGCGGGTGGGCACCACCCAGCTATGGCCGCTGACGAACTCGACCCGCTCGCCCCACAGGCGCGGGTACGGGAAGACGGCATAGCTCTTGTAGAGCGGCCGCCCGGGCGTCTGGGCTTCCTGCTCGAACGAGCCGATCATCCAGGTGCCGGTCGGGTAGATGCCGCCCTCGCCGCTGACGAAGGCGGCGATCGCGGCGGGGGTGTCCATGTTGGCGGTGCCGAGCCCCTCGGCGTTGAGGCGGCGGAAGAAGGCGGCGACGCGCAGCCCCTCCGGCGTCCTGAGGCGAATGTGGCGCGCGTCGGGGAAGAGGGCCGCCCCCTGCGCCATCATGTAGGTATATTGGTTGCGGGCGGCATAGGCCGGATCGCCGACATTGCTCTGGATGAGGTAGGGCTTGCCGGTGCGGGCCTGGAACTGGCGGGCCTGGGCGATCAGTTCGTCGGCCGAATTGGGGAGGATGGGCTTGCCATGCTTCATCAGCCCGGCCTTGGCGAACAGAGCGGTGTTGACGTGGAACAGGCCGCCATGCGTGTCCCAAGGCAGGCCGTAGAGGCGGCCGGCGATGGTGACGCCGCGGCGGCTCGCCGCGGTGAAGGCGCCGGGGCCCAAGCCGGCTTCCCTCAGATAGGGCTCGACCGGCTCGAGCAGGCCCTTGGCGGCGTAATCGGTGATCACGCCCTCGTGCATGGTGACGAGATCGGGCGGGTCGCGCGCCGCCATCTGGGCGGTGAGCTGAGGGTAACCGGGCCAGGCGACGACGTTGACGTCGACCTGGAGGTCGGGATTCTCGGCGTTGAAGCGGTTGATCAGCGCGGTCATGATCCCGCACTCGCCTTCGGCCTTCGCGACGTCGGTCGAGCCGCCATATTGCGCGCCGCACTCGCCGAAGAAGCGCTGGAGGTAGAGGTGGGTCTTGTCGTCGCCGCGCCCGCAGCCGGCGAGCGCGAGCAAGGCGGCGAGGCCGGCGAGCGCGCGCCTCACCGGACCGCCGTCCCCGCCATGGCCCGCACGATCTGCTTCTGGAAGGCGACGTAGACGACGAAGATGGGCAAAGAGGCGAACACCGCCTGGGCCATCAGGAAGCCGAGGCCGCTGGTCTGGGCATAGTTCATCTGGGCGGCCGCGAGGCCGACGGTCAAAGTGTACATGTCGCTGTGGGTCGCCGAGATGAGCGGCCACCAATAATCGTTCCAGGTGCCGAGGAAGGTGAAGACGGCCAGCGTCGACTGGGCGGGCAGGGTCAGCGGCAGGATGATGCGGGTGAAGATGGTCCAGCGCGAGGCGCCGTCGAGCATCGCCGCCTCGTCCAGGTCGCGCGGGATGCCGCGCATGTAGGTGGTCATGAAGAACACGCCGAACGGCCCGATCAGCCCGGGCAGGATCAGGCCCGGATAGGTGTTGTGGAGATGCAGCCAGGCGAACAATTGGTGCTGCGGCAGGATCACCGCCTGGCTCGGCACGGCGAGGCCGAGCAGGACGATGACGAACAGGGTGCGGCGCAGCGGGAAATCGAGCCGGGCGAAGCCGTATCCGGCGAGGCTGGCGAGGACCAGCACCCCGGCGGTGGTGCCGAGCGCGACGATCGCGCTGTTGAGCAGCCAGCGGGTGATCGAGCCGGTGCCCATGATCGCGGCGTAGTTTTCGAGCGTGTAGGGGCCGTGCAGCGCGGCCCCGCTATGGCCGACCAGCTCGGCATTGTGCTTCAGCGAGAGGAGCAGGGTCCAGGCGAGCGGCGCCACCATCACGGCCGCGCCGATCAGCAGCGCGATCCAGCCGAAGGGCGTGAGGCGGCGCCTATCGGGCATTGTGCCCGCCTCCCGCCCGGCCGGTCGCCCAATATTGGGCGAAGGTGACGGCAAGGATGATCAGGAACAGGATCTCGGCCGCCGCGCTGGCATAGCCGAGCTCCCAGCGGCCGAACGCCGTCTCGAACAGGAACAGGACGGCGGTGCGCGAGCGGCCGCTCGGCCCGCCGGCGGTGAGCAGCTGCGCCTGGCCGAAGAGCTGCAGCTGCGCGGCGGTCTGGAGCATGACGACGAGCAGGATGGTGCGCCGGAGCGAGGGCACGGTGATCCGCCGGAAGGTCGTCCAGCGGCTGGCGCCGTCGAGCGCGGCGGCTTCGTACATGTCGCCGGGTATCTGCTGCAGGCCGGCGAGGAAGAGCAGCATGGGCAGGCCGACCGACCACCAGATGGTGGTGACGGCGAGCGCCGGCAGGACGAGGTGCGGCGCGCTGAGGAAAGGCAGCGGCTCGCGGCCGAGCGCCTTCCACAGCTCGCCGAGCAGGCCCGAATCGGGCGCGAGGACGAAGCGCCAGATCAGGGTGACGATCGTCACGGAAAGGACGGCCGAGGAGAAGAAGATGCCGCGGAGCAAGGCCCCGCCTTTGCCGGCATTGTTGAGCGCCAAAGCGAGCAGCAGGGCCAGGACGGTCAGCGGCGGCACGATCATCAAGGTCACTTCGAACGTGTTGACGAGCGAGGCGGCGAACACCGGATCGTGGGCGAGGCGGACGTAATTGCCGGCGCCGACGAAATGGCCGTCACCGAACAGATCGACCTGCTCGAGGCTCAGCCACAGGCCGCGGAACAAGGGGAAGACCAGGATCAGGGCGTAGAGCGAGAGGAAGGGCGCGACGAACAGCAAGCCGCGCCAGTCCCGCGCGCCGTTCATGCCGCCGCCTCGGGATGGTGGCCAGCGCCGTCGGGGCCGAACAGGTGCGCCGCGCCGCCGTCGATCCTGAGGCCGATCGTCTCGCCGATCCTGACCCGGCTGGTCCCCTCGTCCTCGGCGACGATCGGCTGGCCGTCGGCGAGGTGGGCGTAGACGAGGGTGCGCTCGCCGAGCCGCTCGACCAGCTCGACCTTGCCGACCGTCGTCGCCGCGCCCGCCGGCGCCACCGCGACCCGCTCGGGCCTCAGGCCGAGCTCGAGGCCGTCGCCGGCGGGCAGCGCGGCGGTCCGCACCCGCGTCTCGACCTCCGAGCCGTCGCCGAGGCGCACGGTGGCGAGCGGCCCGGCGCCGGCGATCAGCGAACAGGGCGCCAGCACCATCGCCGGCGAGCCGACGAAGCGGGCGACGAAGCGGTTGGCGGGCCGGCCGTATATCTCCATCGGCGTGCCGATCTGCTGGATACGCCGCTCGTTCATCACGACGATGCGGTCGGCCAGGGTCATCGCCTCGGCCTGGTCGTGCGTGACCATGACGAACGCCGCGTCGACCCGCTGGCGAAGCTGGGCGAGCTCGATCCGCGTCCGCGTCCGCAGCGCCGCGTCGAGGTTGGAGAGCGGCTCGTCGAGCAGGAACAGCCGGGGATGCTTGACGATGGCGCGGCCGATCGCGACCCGCTGGCGCTGCCCGCCCGACATCTGCCCCGGCTTGCGGTCGAGCTGCGGCTCGATCTCGAGGATCCGCGCCGCCTCCGCCACCCGCGCCTCGATCTCGGCCTTGGGTACGCGCATGTTCCTGAGGCCGAACGCCATATTCTCGCGCACGCTCATATGCGGGTAGAGGGCGTAATGCTGGAAGACCATGGCGACGCCGCGCCCGCCGGGCGGGCGGCCGTCGATCCGCTCGCCGTCGAGCCGCACCTCGCCTTCATCGAGGCTTTCGAGGCCGGCGACGATGCGCAGCAAAGTCGATTTGCCCGAGCCCGAAGGGCCGAGGAAGGCGACGAACTCGCGCGGCTCCATCGCCAGCGAGACGGAATCGAGCACCTGCACCGCTCCGTACGCCTTGCTGACGTTGCTAAGCTCCAGGCTGGGCAAGCTTTCCCCCTCGGCGGCGCATGCCGGGGACTGTTCCCCAACCGCCGCCCGGCGTCAACGCCCCGCCGGCGTCACGAGCCCGGCGCGGTGGCCGCGGCGTGGTTGATCGCGGCTTCGACCTGCTGGACGGTCGGGTGCGGCTCGGCCTTGGGCGGCTGGGGCGCCTGCGCGCTCAGCAGGGTCACCGCCGCCATCGCGGCGAGGCTTCCGGTGGCGATTTTGCCGCGTGACATGAACATGATCCTTTCGCTTCCCGCCCGATCCTTGCCCGAGCACCTAACCCCTTGAACGCGCAAGGGCGCGCGTCTTTCCCAAGATTGTTGCGGACGGTCCCGCACAGATGCGGACAGGTGCGCCTGGAGACCCGCCTCCTTGCCCTCGCGCCGCGACACCCCATTTTGCGCCTCATGCCTTTCCAACGAATCCCGCCGCGCCTCGCCGCCGCTTTGGCCGCGCGCGGCTATGAAGAGCCCACCGCCGTCCAGGCCGCCGTGCTCGAACCCGAAGCGGAGGGGCGCGACCTCGTCGTCTCCGCCCAGACCGGCTCCGGCAAGACCGTCGCCTTCGGCCTCGCAATGGCGCCGCAATTGCTCGGCGAGGGCGAGACGTTCGGCTTCGCCCGGCTTCCCGCCGCCCTGGTCATCGCCCCGACCCGGGAGCTGGCGCTGCAGGTCAGCCGCGAGCTCGCCTGGCTCTACGGCCCGGCCGGCGGCCGCATCGCCACCTGCGTCGGCGGCATGGACGCCTCGAAGGAGCGGCGGGCGCTGTCGCACGGCGCCCACGTCGTCGTCGGCACGCCGGGCCGCCTGCGCGACCATCTCGAGCGCGGCGCCCTCGACCTCTCGGCGCTCGCGGTGGCGGTGCTCGACGAGGCCGACGAGATGCTCGACATGGGCTTTCGCGAGGATCTCGAGGAGATACTCGACGCGACGCCGCAGGGCCGGCGCACCCTGCTCTTCTCGGCGACCATGCCCCGCCCGATCGTCGCGCTCGCCCGCCGCTACCAGAAGGACGCGCTGCGCCTGTCGACGGTGGGCGAGGAGCGCGGCCACGGCGACATCGCCTACCAGGCGATGGCGGTGGCGCCGGCCGACATCGAGAATGCCGTCGTCAACCTGCTGCGGCTCCACGAGGCGGAGAGCGCCCTGCTGTTCTGCGCCACCCGCGACAATGTCCGGCGCCTCCACGCCTCGCTGATCGAGCGCGGCTTCAGCGCCGTCGCCCTCTCCGGCGAGCATAGCCAGAACGAGCGCAACCAGGCGCTGCAGGCGCTCAGGGACGGGCGGGCGCGCGTGCTGGTCGCGACCGACGTCGCCGCCCGCGGCATCGACCTGCCCGGCCTCACCCTCGTCGTCCATGTCGAGCTGCCGCGCGACGCCGAGACGCTCCAGCACCGCTCGGGCCGCACCGGCCGGGCCGGCCGCAAGGGCATCGCCGTGCTGGTCGTCCCCTATCCGCGCCGCAAGCGGGTGGAAGCGGTGCTGCGCGGCGCCCGCATCGAGACCGAGTGGATCAAGCCGCCGACCCCCGAGGACATCCGCGCCGCCGACCGCGAGCGGCTGCTCGCCGCCTTGCTGGCGCCTGTCGAGGCCGACGAGGAGGACCGCGTCCTCGCCCGCCGCCTGCTCGCCGAGCGCAGCCCGGAGGACATCGCCGCCGCTTTGGTCCGCGCCCACCGCGCCCGCATGCCGCAGGCCGAGGATCTGGTCGACGCCGGCGCCGCCGACGGCCCGCCCCGCCCCGACGGCCCGCGCGCCGGCTTCGAGGACACGATCTGGTTCCGCATGGACATCGGCCGCCGCCACAATGCCGACCCGCGCTGGCTGCTTCCCCTGCTGTGCCGCCGCGGCCACATCACCAAGAGCGAGATCGGCGCCATCCGCATCGCGGCGGGCGAGACGATGTTCGAGGTGCCGCGCGCCGCGGCGGGCCGCTTCATGGCTGCCGTGCGGCGCACCGCGACCGACGAGGACGGCGAAGGCGGCGTCCGCATCGAGCCCGTCGAAGGCAAGCCGCGCGACGCGGCGCGCGAGAACAAGCGGGCGGGGCCGGGGCCGGGTCCGCAGAAGCGTTACCAGGCGAAGCCGGCGCGGCGGGGCTGACGGCGGGCATCGGTTGCCGTGCCGATGTTCCCGACGCCCGCCTATTTGGGCCTTTGGTGCGTGGCATATCGGCTCATGGCGCCGTTCATATTCCAGGTTGCCATAGCCGGCGCGGTCGATAGTCTGGTCTCATGGAATCGAAAACGGCCACCGCCATAGGTGCTGGGATATTGACGGTAATAACTCCGTTGGTCTTTCCGGCAATATCACTGCCGCTGGGACTTGCGTTCTACGGCGTCGCCGCTGGTCTGTTCGCCTATTCAGGTCGCGAGGTGATACGCAAGCGGGCTGGGCGCTTCGGTGCATCGGTCATAAATCATTCCGACCCCGCCGTGAGTCCGGCTCCGCCCTTTCCCTCCGGGATGAGGCACCCGGCCGTCGAGATTACCTACTATTTCGCTGGCAAACTTGTGGCACAGCCGATCTCGGCTAAGACTTTACGTATTCTTCGATTTATCGCTGAGAATGACACGCCCGAGTTTTATTTAGATGCAGCAGTGAAAGCAGTTCCCCACGCCAAGAGTTATATGGACCTTAAGGGTGCATGGGCCGGTTTGACGCGCCGGACACGCAAGCTTTTGGGAGATCCGGAAGCGTTGCTCATTCACTGGAGCGAGGCATATGACGCGGAAGGCAATTGGGTCGACTGGGTCGGAGCCGTTTCGAAGATGACCCACGCCTCACTTCGCAAGCAGTTCGGGTTGGCGCCGGCCGCTGAAGCCTCACTCCCCTTGACCCCCGCCGCCCGCCCCCCTATCTAGCCGCCACACCCCATTCGTATCGGAACAGGTCGCGCCGTCGCGCAGCGTGGCCAACGCATTGATCGGGCGGGGTTTTCAAGACGCTGAAGCTGCGGTTTCCGAGGGCGGAGACTCGCGGCTTTTTGCGTCTTCATTCGCGAGCCGCATTGGGCTTCGCCTTCGCTTTATTCCGGCGAGGGCTCGAAGCCAGCATGACCCCGGCCTTCGCCGGGGTGACGACAGAAGGCGAGACAGACACCCCATGGCGACCACCGCTCCTTCGGCCCCGGACACCCGCTCCACGGCGTCCAAGCGCATCCGCAAGATCTTCGGCAACATCCACGAGGTCTCGGAAATGCCGAACCTCATCGAGGTGCAGCGCGAGAGCTACGAGCATTTCCTCCGCTCGCGGCCGCAGGACGGCTACGTCTCGGGCCTCGAGAAGACTCTGCGCTCGGTGTTCCCGATCCGCGACTTCGCCGGCACCGCCGAGCTCGACTTCGTCCATTACGAGCTGGAAGAGCCGAAGTACGACGTCGACGAGTGCCGCCAGCGCGGCATGACCTTCGCGGCGCCGATGCGCGTGACGCTTCGCCTGATCGTGTTCGAGGTGGACCCCGATACCGAGACCCGCTCCGTGCTCGATATCAAGGAGCAGGACGTCTACATGGGCGACATGCCGCTGATGACGAAGAACGGCACGTTCATCGTCAACGGCACCGAGCGCGTCATCGTCAGCCAGATGCACCGCAGCCCCGGCGTCCTCTTCGACCATGACCGCGGCAAGACCCACGCCTCGGGCAAGTACCTGTTCGCCGCCCGCGTCATCCCCTATCGCGGCTCGTGGCTCGATTTCGAGTTCGACGCCAAGGACATCGTCAACGTCCGCATCGACCGCAAGCGCAAGCTGCCGGTGACCGCCCTCCTCCACGCGCTGGACATGACCAGCGAGGAGATTTTGAACACCTTCTACGGCCGCGTCACCTTCGTGCGCGGCAAGAATGGCTGGGCGATCCCCTACGTCGCCGAGAATTGGCGCGGACAGAAGCCGACCTACGACGTCGTCAACGGCGAGACCGGCGAAGTGGTGTTCCACGCCGGCACCAAGATCACGCCGCGCGCCGCCAACAAGGCGGCCAAGGACGGCCTCGCCCAGCTGGTCATCCCGACCGAGGAGATTTTCGGCCGCTATTCGGCGCTCGACCTCGTCAACGACAAAACGGGCGAGATCTACGTCGAGGCGGGCGACGAGGTTTCCCCGGAGAATCTCGACCGGCTCGACCAGGCCGGCATCGACCGCATCGAATTGCTCGACATCGACCATGTCGCGACCGGCGCCTGGATGCGCAACACGCTTAAGGCCGACAAGTCCGAGGACCGCGACAGCGCCCTTTCCGACATCTACCGCGTCATGCGCCCCGGCGAGCCGCCGACGAAGGAGACCGCCGAGTCCCTGTTCGCCGGCCTGTTCTTCGATCCCGAGCGCTACGACCTCTCGGCCGTCGGCCGCGTCAAATTGAACATGCGCCTCGACCTCGACGTCGAGGACACTGTGACGACGCTCCGCAAGGAGGACATCGTCGCCGTGGTGAAGACCCTCGTCGACCTGAAGGACGGCAAAGGCGAGATCGACGACATCGACAATCTCGGCAACCGCCGCGTCCGCTCGGTGGGCGAATTGCTCGAGAACCAGTATCGCGTCGGCCTGCTGCGCATGGAGCGCGCGGTGAAGGAGCGCATGTCCTCGGTCGACGTCTCGACCGTGATGCCGAACGACCTGATCAACGCCAAGCCTGCCGTCGCGGCGGTGCGCGAGTTCTTCGGCTCCTCGCAGCTCTCGCAGTTCATGGACCAGACCAACCCGCTCTCCGAAGTGACGCACAAGCGCCGCGTCTCGGCGCTCGGGCCCGGCGGCCTCACCCGCGAGCGCGCGGGCTTCGAGGTCCGCGACGTCCACCCGACCCATTACGGCCGCATCTGCCCGATCGAGACGCCGGAAGGGCCGAATATCGGCCTCATCAACTCGCTCGCCTCGTTCAGCCGGGTCAACAAATACGGCTTCATCGAGACGCCGTACCGCCGCATCGTCGACGGCAAGGTGACCGACGAGGTCGTCTATCTGTCGGCGATGGAGGAGGCCAAGCACACAATCGCACAGGCCAATGCCGAGCTGAAGGACGACCGCTCGTTCGGCGAGGAGATCGTCTCCTCCCGCCGCGCCGGCGAGTTCCTGATGGCGCCGCGCGAGACGATCACCTTGATGGACGTCAGCCCCAAGCAGCTCGTCTCGGTCGCCGCCTCGCTCATTCCGTTCCTCGAGAATGACGACGCCAACCGCGCGCTGATGGGGTCGAACATGCAGCGCCAGGCCGTGCCGCTGATCCGCGCCGAGGCGCCGTTCGTCGGCACCGGCATGGAAGAGACGGTGGCCCGCGATTCCGGCGCGGCGATCGCCGCCCGCCGCGGCGGCATCGTCGACCAGGTCGACGCGACCCGCATCGTCGTGCGCGCCACCGGCGACGTCGAGGCCGGCCGCTCCGGCGTCGACATCTATACGCTGATGAAGTTCCAGCGCTCGAACCAGAACACCTGCATCAACCAGCGTCCGCTGGTGAAGGTGGGCGACGTGGTCAATGCCGGCGACGTGATCGCCGACGGCCCCTCGACCGAGCTTGGCGAGCTGGCTTTGGGCCGCAACGTGCTCGTCGCCTTCATGCCCTGGAACGGCTACAATTTCGAGGATTCCATCCTGATCTCCGAGCGGATCGTGAAAGACGACGTCTTCACCTCGATCCACATCGAAGAGTTCGAAGTGATGGCCCGCGACACCAAGCTCGGGCCCGAGGACATCACCCGCGACATCCCCAACGTCGGC
>JBJMTY010000044.1:0-5698 GCA_045811445.1 Allosphingosinicella sp.
CCCCTCCACCAGGCTGCGCCTGGTCCCCCTCCCCATGCGCTGCGCGCACGGGGAGGACTAGAGGCCCCCCCATGGAGCCGCCGCCCATCCTCGTGATGCCGGACTTGATCCATCAGCCCGCCAGGTCCTTGAGCGGCACGGCCGGGTCGGTGAGCCGGGCGGGGTCCAGAACGGCGCCGCGCTCGATCAGCTTGCGGACCTGGACATAGTCCCGCGTCGCATTGACCGCGTCGAGCGCGACGATTCGGCCGGCGCGTAGATAGAGGAGGGAGAAAGCCCGCGCGGCGGGGTCGCCCCTCACCAGGGTCGCATCGTGGCCGTGGGGCAGGCCGACGCTCTGCAGCCTGAGGTCGTACTGGTTGGACCAGAACCAGGGCATCGCCGCATAGGGTTCCGGCGCCCCGGCGATGGCGCGGGCCGCCGCCGTCGCCATGTCGGTCGCGTTCTGCACCGATTCGATCCTCACCCGCCGTCCGCCGGCCCAGCGGCTCTCGTGCGCGGCGCAGTCGCCGACCGCATAGACGTCCGGCAGCGAGGTCCGGCACCAGGCATCGACGTCGACGCCGTCGCTCCCCGCCGCGCCGGCGGCGAGCAACGGCGCCGCGGCCGGATCGATGCCGATGCCGACGAGGACGAGGTCGGCCGCGATCCGCTCGCCGCCCACCAGCCGCACCGCTTCGACGCTCCGTTCTCCCTCCAGCGCCTCGACGCTCGCGCCGAGGCGGAGGTCGACGCCGCGGGCGCGATGCTCGGCCGCGAGGAACCGCGACAGCGGCTCGCCCGCGACCCGCGCCAGCACCCGGTCGAGCGCCTCGACCAGCACCACCGGCTTGCCGAGCTTGCGCAGCGCGGCGGCGGCTTCGAGGCCGATATAGCCGCCGCCGATCACCGCCACCCGCTTCGCCGCCGGCAGCGCGCGAAGGATCGCGTCGACGTCCGCCTTGCTCCTGACGACGTGCGTGCCGGCGAGCTCGGCGCCCGGGCAGCGCAGCCGCCGCGGCGTGCCGCCGGCCGCCCAGGCCAACACCCCGTAGCCGAACGTCTCGCCGCCTTGCGTGACCAGCCGCCGGGCCGCCGCGTCGACCTCCACCACCCGCGCGCCGGGGACGAGGCTCACCTCCCGCTCGCGCCAGAAGGCTTCGGGCCGGATCAGCATCCGCTCGAACGCCTTCTCGCCGGTCAAATAGTCCTTGGAAAGCGGCGGCCGCTCGTAGGGCGGCTCGGCCTCGGCGCCGATCAGGCCGATCGACCCCACAAAGCCCAGCTGGCGCAGCTGGATCGCCGCCTGGGCGCCGCCATGCCCGGTTCCCACGATCGCCACGTCGAAGCGCCGCATGCGTCCCCGCCCTTGTCTCTTGCGCCCGGACGCGTCAGGGGGAAGCGCGATGAGCGCCGATCCGGACCTCAGCCAAGCCTACCGCCAGGCGATGCGCCGCGTCGCCTCGACCGTCAACGTCATCACCATCTGCGTCGGCGGCGAGCCGATGGGCATCACCGCCACCGCCATGTCGTCCATCTCGATGGACCCGCCGAGCCTTTTGGTCTGCATCAATCGCACCGCCTCGATGCACGGCCGGATGGAGGACGTGTCGCACTTCTGCGTCAACGTCCTCCACCACGACCAGGCCGAGATCGCCCGCATCTTCGCCGATCGCAGCCAGCAGGCCTTGCGCTTCGCCGAGGGCTGGACGGTCGATTGCGAGCGCCCGCCCCGCCTGGTCGACGCGCAGGCGAGCCTGCTCTGCCGCCGCATCGACCATCACCGCTTCGGCACCCATTCGATCTTCATCGGCCAGGTCGAGGACGTCGCGGTGCGCGAGGAAGTGGCGCCCCTGGTCTATGTCGACGGCGCCTACGCGGGGGCCATCTAGTTCCTCCCCATCGCAGATGGGGAGGGGGACCACCAGAATGGTGGTGGAGGGGTAATCGTTCGGAAACAAGCGTGTCTCGCGAGGACCGCCGGCCTCAGAGCAGCTACCCCTCCACCACCCTTCGGGTGGTCCCCCTCCCCACCTTTCGGCGGGGAGGCACTTTGAGGCTCAGCCCCGGATGAACGACTCGAGCTGCTCGTAGGCTTCGTCGTCGGTGACCTGCCTGGGCGGGTGCTTGCAGAAATAGGCGGCCGCCGGGTGGATCGGGCCGGCCATGCCGCGCTCCTTGGCGAGCTTGGCGCAGCGGATCATGTCGATGGCGACGCCGGCCGAATTGGGGCTGTCCTCGACCGAGAGCCGCAGCTCGATGTTCATCGGCACGCCGCCGAACATCTGGCCTTCCATCCTCAGGAAGCAGACCTTGTTGTCGTTCTGCCAGGCGACATAGTCGGATGGCCCGACATGGATGTTCTCGTCGTCGAGCCGGTGCTCGGCGACCGACTGCACCGCCTCGGTCTTCGAGATCTTCTTCGACGCGAGCCGCTTGCGGTTCGACATGTTCAAAAAGTCGGTATTGCCGCCGGTGTTGAGCTGGTAGGTCCGGTCGAGCTTGACCCCGCGCTTGTGGAACAGGTCGGTGAGCACGCGGTGGACGATGGTCGCGCCCAATTGCGCCTTGATGTCGTCGCCGATGATCGGGACGCCGGCGTCCTCGAAGCGCTTCGCCCACGCCTCGTTGGAGGCGATGAACACCGGGATGTTGTTGACGAAGGCGACGCCCGCCTCGAGCGCGCATTCGGCGTAGAATTCGGTCGCTTCCTGGCTGCCGACGGGCAGGTAGTTGAGCAGGACGTCGGTCTCGCTCTCGCGCAGGCGGCGGACGACGTCGCCTTTGTCCGGCTGGGGCGCGTCGGAGAGCAGGAAGGTGCGGTCGTCGGGATAGTCGCCCATATGCTCGGCATAGCCGTCGAGGATGCGGCCCATCTCGACCAGAATGCCGGTCGGCTTGACGTGGTCGCAGAAGGTGACCGTGCAATTTGGCTTCTCGAAGATCGCCTCGGCGACGTCGCGGCCGACCTTGCGGCGGTCGACGTCCCAGGCGGCGACCACCTTGATGTCGTGCGGCCGGTAGCCGCCCAGGTCCCAGTGCATGAGGCCGATCTGCTCGTTCGCCCCCCCGTTCTGATAGTAGGAAAGGCCCTGGACCAGCGAGGAGGCGCAATTGCCCACGCCGACGATGGCGACGTTGATCGCCTTGGGATCATGCAGGCTCATCGCGCGCACACCATGGAGTGGGCCGGCACGCGCTGAAGCGCGCGCGAATGGCGATGAAGGTGCGTGCGAGCCCGGTTACGGCCCGACTTGGCGTCGATCATGTCTACCTCTGCATACCTGGAATTCCATGCCCTTCGCCTGAGCCAGCGCTATTTCGAACGGGCATAGGGCCCGCCTATGCTCCCGCTTTGAATCGATTGCAAATCGTGTCTGGCGCCATCGGGACGGGGCGACGCGCGGCGGCTACCGGGCGAAAAGATTCCCGGGCTCCGCCATGGCCTTGATCTCCAGCGCGTTGCCCGACGGATCGAGGAAGAACATCGTCGCCTGCTCGCCCGGCTGGCCGCGGAAGCGGACGGTGGGCTCGATGACGAAGTCGGCGCCGGCCGCCCGCAGCCGCTCCGCCAGCGCCTCCCACTCCGCCATGGCGAGCACCGCGCCGAAATGGGGCACCGGTACGTCGTGGCCGTCGACCGGATTGGAATGCGGCCGGGGCCGCATTGCGGGATCGAGGTGCGCGACGATCTGGTGGCCGAAGAAATCGAAATCGATCCACTCCGCGGCGCTACGCCCTTCCGGGCAGCCGAGCAGGCCGCCGTAGAAGGCGCGGGCGGCGGCGAGGTCGTGGACCGGGAAGGCGAGGTGGAAGGGGGGACGAGTCATAAGCCGATCCTTACTGGATGAGCATTGAACCCGTCACCCTTCGTCACGATAAGGCGGCGACGATGAGGCCGAACCTGTACGCCTTCGCCGCCGGCCTCGCCGCCGCCTGCGCCTTCGAGCCGCTCGGCCTGTGGCCGCTGATGCTCGTCGCGCTGGCGGCGCTCGCCCATCTCGTGGCCGAGGCGCCGACGCTGCGCGCGGCGCTGGCGCGCGGCTGGTGGTTCGGCTTCGGCCATTTCGCGCTGGGTTTGAACTGGATCGCCACCGCCTTCACCTTCCAGGCGGCCATGCCGGCCTGGCTCGGCTGGGTCGCCGTCGTCCTGCTCTCGCTCTACCTCGCCCTCTACCCCGCCGCCGCCGCGGGCCTCGCCTGGCGCTGGGCCGGGCGCTGGGCCGGGAGCGGGGCCGGGAGCGGGGCCGGGAGCGGGGCCGGGAGCGGGGCCGGGAGCGGGGGGCGCCGCGACCCGCTCGGCCTCGTCCTGATTCTCGCCGCCGCCTGGATCGTCACCGAATGGCTGCGGGCGGGCCTGTTCACCGGCTTCGCCTGGAACCCGATCGGCGTCGCCTTGCTCCCGACGATCGTCGCCCGCCTCGCCACCCTGGTCGGGACCTACGGCCTGTCGGGCGTCACCATGCTGCTCGGCGGCGCCGGCTGGCTGCTGGCGAAGCGGGAGTGGCGGCCGGCTCTGGCCCTCGCAATGCCGGTCGCGGCGGCGTCCCTCCTCCTGCTCGCTCTGGCGCCGCCGCCGCCACCGGCCGGCGCCGGCCTTTTCCTCCGCATCGTCCAGCCGAACATCGGCCAGCAGGACAAATGGCGCGAGGGGGAGGGGGCGGAAGCGATGCGCCGGCTCGACTTCCTGTCGCGCGCGCCGGGCGCCGGCCCGCGCCTCCTGCTGTGGCCGGAGGCCGCCGTCACCGAGCCGCTCGAGAACCAGCTCGCAGACCCGCTGGCGCGCTTCGACGCCGTCGCGACGCGGCGCGAGGTCGCCGCCATGCTCGGCCGGCGCGACGTGCTGCTTACCGGCGGCGTGACCTGGCGCTCGGCGGACGGCAATAGGCTCTCCAGCGCCACCAACAGCGTCTTCGCGATGGACGCCACGGGGCGTATCCTCGCCCGCTACGACAAGGCCCACCTCGTCCCCTATGGCGAATATCTGCCGATGCGGCCGGTCCTCTCCGCCCTCGGCCTCTCCCGCCTGGTGCCCGGCGACGTCGATTTCGACCCGGGCCCGGGGCCCCGCACGTTCGACCTGCCCCTCGTCGGCAAGGTCGGCTTCCAGCTCTGCTACGAGATCGTCTTTTCCGGCCAGGTGGTCGACCGCGCCCATCGCCCGGCTTTCCTGTTCAACCCGTCCAACGACGCCTGGTTCGGCCGCTGGGGCCCGCCGCAGCACCTCGCCCAGGCGCGCCTGAGGGCGCTCGAGGAAGGCCTGCCCGTGCTCCGCTCGACGCCGACCGGCATTTCCGCAATGGTCGACGGGGAGGGCAGGCTGCTCCACGCTCTGGGCTGGCGCCGGATGGGGGCGATCGACGCGCGCCTGCCGCCGCCGCTGCCGCCGACCCCCTTCGCGCGGCTGGGCAACCTCCTGCCTTTGCTGTTCGCTCTGCTGCTCGTCGCGGCGGCGATTGCGGTGCGGCGAAAAGCCCGCTAGGGGCGCATATAAGGATATGTTTATATCCGCTCTCCCGACTTCGCCAAAGCTTTGACGAAAAGGCCGTTTCTCGCGATGCGCAGCTCCTATCTCTTCACGTCCGAATCCGTCTCCGAAGGCCATCCCGACAAGGTCGCCGACCAGATTTCCGACGCGATCGTCGATCTCTTCCTGTCGAAGGATCCCGAGGCCCGCATCGCCTGCGAGACGCTGACCACCACCCAATTGGTCGTCCTC
>JBJMTY010000045.1:0-14450 GCA_045811445.1 Allosphingosinicella sp.
CAAGCGCGCTGCGGTCTACGAGACGATCGGCCTCATCAACGAGCAGCTGTGGCTCGGCCATTTCGAGCTGTGGGCGAATAGCGGCCTGGTCCTGTTTCGCCACGCCACCCTGCTCGAGGGCGAGGAGCGCGGCACCCTGACGCTCCCCCATGCCGAGACCCTGGTCGAAGCCGCGATCGAGGAATGCGAGCGCTTCTATCCGGTCTTCCAGTTCGTCCTGTGGGCCGGCAAGACTCCCCAGGAAGCCATCGCCGCGGCGCTGATCGAGACCCAGGGCGAGGCGTGAGGCGACGCCGGTCGGCCGCTTGATTCGCGCCGGCCGATCGGGAAGAGGCTCCCTATGACCCTAAGCCTGCCGGGCCCCCTGCTCCTCGTCGGTTGCGGCAACATGGCCGGGGCGATGCTGGCCGGGTGGCTGGAGGCGGGGGCGGACCCCGCCCAGATCACCGTCGTCCGCCCGTCCGGCGCGCCCGTCGCGGGCGGCGTGCGGGTGCTGAAGGCCCTGCCGGAGGACGAGGTCCCCGCTGTGGTGCTGCTCGGCGTCAAGCCGCAGAAGCTCGACGAGGTGGCGCCGGGCCTGGCCCGGCTGCTCGATCCGGCGACAATCCTGGTCTCGATCCTCGCCGGCGTCGAGACGGCGGCGCTGCGCGCGCGTTTCCCCGCCCCCCGCGCGATCGTGCGGGCGATGCCCAATACGCCGGTGGCGCTGCGCAAGGGCGTCGTCGACCTTTACGCCGAGGGCGCGGATGGCGAGGTCCGCTCGAAGGTCGAGGCGCTGATGGCCGCGCTCGGCCATGCCGAATGGTTCGAGGACGAAACCGCTTTCGCGCTCGCCGGCCATCTGACCGCTGCGGCGCCCGCTTTCCTCTACCGCTTCCTCGACGCGCTCGCGGCGGCGGCGGCCGGGCTCGGCCTGCCGCGCGAGCAGGCGGCGCGGCTCGCGGCGAGGATGGCCGAAGGCGCGGCCGCCCTTGCCGCCGCGTCCGGCGAGACTCCCGAGGCGCTGGCCCGCCGCGTCGCCAGCCCCGGCGGCACCACCGAAGCGGGCCTCGGCATGCTCGACGCCCCCGACGGCCTGGCCCCTCTGGTCCTGCGCGCCCTCGACGCCTCCCGCCGCCGCGGAATGGCGCTGGCCGAGGCGGCGCGCTCCTCAACCGAAAATTAGGCACCTTGCGCCTATCCCCCGTCGGGCGATCCCCGGGGAGGCCGATCCTTGTTCATCAATGCCGAGATTTCGCAGATCCCGATCACCGACGGCCGCAAGGCCGAGCGGCGCATCGTCAACCTCGCCGCCGCTTTGCGCGAGGACGGCGCGAAGACCAGCCCGGTGGTCGTCCACGACATCGCCGTCGGCGGCTTCAAGGCGGAGCTGCCCGAAGCGATCGGGGAAGGCGCGGAAGTGTGGCTCAAGATCCCCGGCTTCGAGGCCAGGCGCAGCCGCGTCGTCTGGGTGAAGGGCCGCGAGGCGGGCTGCGAGTTCGAGGCGCCGCTTCACCCCCGCGAGCTGGAGCTCATCGTCCAGCCCAAGCCCCGCAAGATCGTCAAGGGCGTGTTCCGCCGGGTCTGACCCGGTTCAGGTCACGAAGCCGGCAATCTCGCTCAGCGGGATATGGACCAGCGGCGCGCCGCGCTCGTCGGCGATCTCGATGAACCGGTCCTCATAGCGGCAGCCGAGCTGCAGGTCGGCGCGGATCACTTCGCGGGCGCTGCGCACGGCCTGGTACCAGGCCGCCTCGCCGTCGGGCAGCACTTGCCCCTCTTCGTCGCGCAGGCGCTCGCGGCCGTGGAAGTGGAAATAATAACGTGGCATGCCGCTCGAACGCGGCAAGCCCTTGAGAGTGCCCGAAAAAGAACCTTAACCCGGCGTCAGCTACGATCTTCCCGGATCGCCTCCCCCGAGGCGACCAGATCGACCCGAATGCCGCGCGCCTTGGGCCGCCGCATCGCCCGCACCGCAAGGCCGATGGCGGCCGCCAGCATCGCCGCGAGGACGAGGAGCGCGATCGCGAGATGCGCTGGAGGCAGCCCGTGCAGCATGGCCGCCGCCCCTTAAAGAGGAACGGCGGCCGCTTCCAGTGAACTCGGCTTAATGTTGCGCGCCCGCTCAGCGCGCGTCGACGAGCACGATCTCGGCGCCGTCGATAGCCTTTATCGTCAGCTTCTCCTCGCCCGTCACCGCGATTCCATCGCGCGGCTCGGCGCGGCGACCGTTCACTTCGACCGCTCCGCCGACGGCGACGAGATAGGCGTGCCGCGCCGGATCCAGCGACAGCTCCGCTGTTTCGCCCCGGTTGAGCGTCGCGCCCATGACGCGGGCGGCGGCGTTGATGCGAAGCGCGTCGGCGTCCGCCTCGAAACCGCTGGCGAGGGTGACGAACGTCCCGTGGCGGTCTCCCTTCGGGAATTGCTTGGCGCCCCAGCTCGGCTTGGCGCCGGGCCGGTCGGTCAGCACCCAGATCTGGAACAGGGTGGTCGCCTCGTCCTCGAGATTATATTCGGCGTGGCGCACGCCGGTGCCGGCGCTCATCACCTGGACGTCGCCCGCGCCGGTGCGGCCCTTGTTGCCCATCGAATCCTGATGGGTGATCGCGCCCTGGCGGACGTAGGTGACGATCTCCATGTCGGCATGCGGATGGGGCGGGAAGCCCGAGCGGGCGGCGATCTCGTCGTCGTTCCACACCCTTATCGCGCCCCAGCCCATGCGGGCGGGCTCGTGATAATCGGCGAAGGAGAAATGGTGGCGCGCGTTCAGCCAGCCATGGTCGGCATGGCCGAGCGACGCGAAGGGGCGGATGTCGATCATTCGAATCACTCCTTGACCAGGCCCTCGGCGCGCAGCGTCTCCTGCACGGCGGGGCGGGCCGCGACGCGGCCGAGATAGGCGACGAGACCCGGCCAGCGGCCGATGTCGATCTTGTGGATGCGGGTCCAGTTCAGCACCGCGAAGGCGTAGGCGTCGAGGATCGAGAAGCGATCGCCCAGGATGTAGGGGCCGTCGCCGAGCGCCTGCTGGAGGTAATCGAACTTCTTGCCGAGCGCGTCGCGCGTCGCCTGCTTGAATTCCTCGGGCGTGGCCGGATTCCACAGCGGGCCGAAGCCCTTGTGCAGCTCGGTGGCGATGAAGTTGAGCCATTCGAGCAGGCGGTAGCGCTCGATGCCGGAGGCGGGGATGGCGAGCTCCGTGCCTGGCGCCCGATCGGCGAGATATTGGAGGATGACGGCGTTCTCGGTGAGGACGTTGCCGTCGTCGAGCTTCAGCGCCGGCACCGCGCCCTTCGGGTTGACGTCGTAGAGGCTCTCCCCGTCGGCAATGGTCTTGCTCGGGAACTCGACCTTGGCGAGCTCGATCGGCAGCCCGGCTTCGCGGGCGACGATGTGGGGCGCCTGCGAGCAGGCGGCGGGGGCGTAATAGAGCTTCATCGGAGCGTCTCCTCGAGGGGTGAGGGCGATATGGGTATCCCGTCCGCCCCTGCCGAGGGGGCGCGGCAAGAGGCGGACGGGTGCGCGACGGCTCAGGCCGCCAGCGGCAACTCGGTATCGGCCAAATCGGCGAGCCGCGCCGCCGCGTCGGCCACGGCCTGCTCGGCCGCCTCGGGCCCGAACGCCAGCTTCTCGGCACGGACGAAGGTGACGTCGTCTATGCCCATGAAGCCGAGCAGATTGCGGATGTGCGGCTCCTGGCTGTCCATCGCCGCCGCCGGGCCTTCGCTGTAGAAGCCGGCACGGGTCTCGACGACGATCGCCTTCTTGCCCTTCATCAGCCCTTCCGGCCCGCTTTCGGTGTAGCGGAAGGTGACGCGGGCGCGCAGCACATGGTCGAACCAGGCCTTGAGGGTCGAGGGCATGCCGAAATTGTACATCGGCGCGCCGATCACGACCACGTCCGCTTCGGCCAGCTCGGCGACGAGGGCGTCGGACAAAGCCAGCGCCGCCGCCGCCTCGTCGGTCGCGGCGAGGCCGGCGCGGATGGCGGGCACGGTGCGCGCGTTGAGATGGGGCACGGGATCGGCGCCGACGTCGCGCACGACGATGCGCACCGACGGGTCGCGCCGGCGCAGCGCGTCGGCGGCGGCAGCGGTCAGGCGGCGCGACACCGATTCCTCGCCGGTCGCGGCGCTGTCGAGAATGAGAATGTTGGTCATGGCGTGCCTCCACTGATCTTGCGAACCCTGAGATAGGCGCCTAGGACCGTTGCCAGTAGCCGCTCACGTGGCATTCTGGTGTTGCTCGATATGGAACGCTCCTCGGTCGATCTCCTTGACGTCCTCGCCTTCGTCCGGGTGGTGGAGAGCGGCGCCTTCAGCCGCGCCGCCGAGCGAATGGGCATGGCCAAGTCGATCCTGTCGCGCCGCGTCGCGCGGCTGGAGGAGCAGCTCGGCGCCCGGCTGCTCACCCGCAACGCGCGGGGGGCGAGCCCGACCGACGTCGGCCAGGCCTATTTCGAGCGCGCCGCCAACGTGCTGGCCGAGCTCGAGGCGGCGGAGGAAGTCGTGGCGGCGGCGGCGACCCGCATCGCCGGGCCGATCCGCCTCTCCGCACCCCTCTCGTTCGGCGTCATGCACCTCGCCCCGGTGCTCGCCGATTTCGCGGCGGAGCATCCCAAGGTCGAGCTCGACATCTCGTTCGACGACCGCAACGTCGATCTCGTCGCCGGCGGCTACGACCTCGCGGTCCGCATCGGAGCGCTGAAGGACAGCGCGCTGATCGCCCGCCGCATCGCGCCCGTGCGCAAGGTGCCCGTGGCCAGCCCCTCTTATCTGGAACGGCGCGGCCGGCCCGAGCGGCCCCGCGACCTCGCCGGCCACGACGTCCTCCTCTACGGCAGCGAGAGCTGGCGCTTCCGCGTCGGCAAGAGCTGGGAGCATGTCCATGGACGGGCGCGGCTGCGCGCCGACAATGGCGAGATGCTGCGCGCCGCCGCCGTCGCCGGGCTCGGCGTCTGCATCCTGCCCAGCTTCCTCGCCGCCCCGGCTTTCGAGAGCGGCGCGCTGGAACCTCTGCTGCGCGATTTTCCGCTCGACGAAGGCGCGCTCCACGCCGTCATGCCGGGCCGCGCCACCACCGCCCGGGTCCGCGCCCTCGTCGATTTCCTCGTCGCCCGCTTCGGGCCCGAGCCGAGCTGGGACCCGTGCTGGCTGCATCGCGGCGACGCGTAAGGCTCAGCCCTTGGGCAGCAGCAGGCTGGCGTCGCCGTAGGAGTAGAAGCGGTAGCCCGCCTCGATGGCGTGGGCATAGGCCGCTTGCATCCGCTCCAGCCCCATCATCGCCGAGACGAGCATGAACAGGGTCGAGCGCGGCAGGTGGAAGTTGGTGAGAAGGCCGTCGACCGCGCGGAAGCGATAGCCGGGCGTGATGAAGATGGCGGTGTCGCCCTCGAACAAGCGGATCAGGCCGTCCTCGCCCGCGGCGCTTTCGAGCAGGCGGAGCGACGTGGTGCCGACCGCGATCAGCCGCCCGCCGGCGGCGCGGACGGCGTTGAGGCGCTCCGCGACCGCCGCGTCGATCCGCCCCCATTCGGCGTGCATGACATGGTCGGCGGTATCGTCCGCCTTGACCGGCAGGAAGGTGCCGGCGCCGACATGGAGGGTCAGCGTCTCGCGCCCCACCCCCGCTCCGTCCAGCGCCTCGACCAGCCGCGGCGTGAAGTGGAGCGCGGCGGTGGGCGCGGCGACGGCGCCCTCGCGCGCCGCGAACATGGTCTGGTAATCGTCCTGGTCGCGCGCGTCGGCGGGGCGCTTGGACGCGATGTAGGGCGGCAGCGGCATGCGGCCCGCGCGTGCCAGCAGCAGCTCGACCGGTTCGTCGCCCTCGAACGAGAGGAGGACGCTTCCGTCCGCCGCCTTGCCGCCGGCGAGCGCGGTGACTCCCGACCCGAAATCTATCCGATCGCCCTCCCGCAGCCGCTTCGCGTTGCGGACGAAGGCGCGCCATTCGCGCAGCCCCTCGCGCTTGTGGAGGGTGGCGCCGACACTCGCCTCGCCGCGCCGGCCCTCGAGCTGAGCGGGGATGACGCGGGTGTCGTTGAAGACGAGGACGTCGCCGGCGCGGAGCAGGGCCGGCAGCGCCGAGACGAGGCGGTCCTCGAGCCCGTCCGGGCGCACGACGAGGAGCCGCGCGGCGTCGCGCGGCCTTGCCGGGCGCAGCGCGATCCGCTCGGGCGGCAGCTCGAAATCGAAGGCGTCGACGCGCATCGCGCGCCCGCTTACTCGCCTTGCGGCTTGCGCGCCGGGCGCGGCTTGGGCGGGTCGGGCAGCCGGATCGACGGCGGCGGCGGCACGGCGGGGCCGGCGCCGTGGGTCGCGCCGGGCTGCAGCAATCCGCCGGCCGGGTGCGGCGCCGTCGAGGCGTGCGGCGTGCCGGGCGCGGGTGGAGCGCGATGGTCGGCCTCGATCGAAGCCTGAAGGACGGTCGAGGGCTGGGCCGGCGGCTCGCCTTTTTCGATCGCATCGACGAAGGCCATGCCGCCGATCACCCGGCCGAACACGGTATACTTGCCGTCGAGCGTCAGCTTGGGCGCGAGCATGATGTAGAACTGGCTGTTGGCGCTGTCGGGATTCTCGGCACGGGCGGCCGCGACCGCGCCGCGCACGTGGGGCAGGCCACTGAACTCGGCGACGACGTCCGGTAGGTCGGAGCCGCCGGTGCCGTCGCCCTTGGGATCGCCGCCCTGCGCCATGAATCCGTCGATCACCCGGTGGAAGGTGAGGCCGTTGTAGAAGCCGCGGCGAGTCAGGATCTTGATCCGCTCGACCGTTTTGGGCGCGACGTCGGGGCGAAGCTGGATCGAGACGCGCCCGCCGGTCGACAGATCGAGAACCCAGACGTTCTCGGGATCGACCGCCGGGGCGGGTGGCGGCGTGGTCGCGCCCTGCGCGTAGGCCGCGCCGGCGAACAGCATGACGATGAGCAACGACAAAAGCGCCTTGAAACGCATGGCTGATTTATTTCCCGAGAATGGAGCAAGGCCCCCGCGCCGCGACCTTGCGCGGGGACGGGCGCCGGATCAAGACCCTTTGCGACCGATCTCCCCCACGCGGCGCGCCACGTCCGCGGCGACCGCGGCCGGCACGAACTTGGCGACGTCGCCGCCATAGAGCGCGATTTCCTTGACCAGGCGCGAGGCGATCGGCTGCAGCGACACGTCGGCCATCAGGAAGACGGTCTCGATGCGGTCGTTCAGCTGCTGGTTCATGCCCGCCATCTGATATTCATATTCGAAATCGGCGACGGCCCTCAGGCCGCGCACGATGAGCGCGGCGCCCTCCCGCTCCGCAAAATCCATCAGCAGCGAATCGAACGTGACGACGTCGATCTCGCCGGCGATCCCGGCAATCTCGCGCCGCACCATCGCCACCCGTTCCTCGACGCTGAACATCGGCGACTTGGAGGGGTTGGTGGTGACGCCGATGACGAGCCGATCGACCAGCTTCGCGCCGCGGCGGATGATGTCCATGTGGCCGAGCGTGATCGGATCGAACGTGCCCGGATAAACTCCCGTCCTCATGCGCCCTCCCGAAGGGTGTGGCGGCTCTTCTAGCGAATCGCCGGGCCCGTGTCGAAGCCCCGCCCTATCTCAATGGTCGCGCTCCACCGCGAAGCGGGCGATGGCGCGGAGCAGGTCCGCCTCCGGCCCGTAGCGTTCGAGGTAAGCGAGCGCCTGGTCGATCAGCAATTGCGCCTGCCGCCGCGCCCGCTCGCGGCCGAGCAGGGAGACGAAGGTCTGCTTGCCGCGCGCGCGGTCCTTCCCGACCTTCTTGCCGATCTTCTCCTCGGCGCCTTCCTCGTCGAGCAGATCGTCGGCGATCTGGAAGGCGAGGCCGACGTCGCGGGCATAGCCCCTGAGCCGGCTTCGCCCCTCCGGCGGCACCCGGCCCATGATCGCCCCCGCCTCGAGGCAGAAGCCAATCAGCGCGCCGGTCTTCAATTGCTGGAGGCGAGTCACCGCGGCCAGGTCGAGGTCGATCTCGCCCTCGGCCGCGACCAGGTCCATCGTCTGCCCGCCCGCCATGCCCGCCGGGCCCGCCGCCCGCGCCAGCTCGGCGACCAGCTCGGCGCGCACGAACGGGTCCTCGTGCGTCGCCTCGTCGGCGAGCAGCTCGAACGCCAAAGCGTGGAGCGAATCGCCGGCGAGGATCGCCGTCGCCTCGTCGAATGCCTTGTGCAAAGAGGGCTTGCCGCGGCGCAGATCGTCGTCGTCCATCGCCGGCAGGTCGTCGTGGACGAGCGAGTAGACATGGACCATCTCGACCGCCGCGCCGACGCGCAGCGCGCGCTCGCGGTCGGTATGGAACAGGCCGCAGGCGGCGACGACCAGCAACGGCCGCAGCCTCTTGCCGCCGCCGATCGCGGCGTAGCGCATCGCTTGGTAGAGCCGCGCGCGCGGATCGGGGGGCACGGCGAGCAGGCTGTCGAGCAAAGCGTCGACCTCGCCGCGGATCCGGTCGAGCGCGTCGGCGAGGGTCGGCGAGGCGTCCGCCATCGGACGCTCAGTCGCCGTCGAAGGGGGCGGTGCCGGCGGGCTGGCCGTCGCGGCCGAGCTGGATCTTCTCGATCTTGGCCTGGGCCGCCTGCAGCCGGGCCTCGCATTGCTGGCGCAGCTTGTCGCCCTCGCCGTACAGATCGATCGACTCGTCGAGCGGCGCCTCGCCGCTCTCCAGGCGCCGCACGATCTCCTCGAGCCGCTTCAGCGCCGCTTCGAACGAGAGCTCGGCGATGGTGTCGGAGGGGTCGGAGGGGTCGGCCATGGCCGGAGCAATGGCCCCGAAGCGCCCCGGAATCAAGCCGCGCGCCGGGCGCGGCCCCGCCTCAAAGCGCCTCGTACCAATTCACGCCGTCCCGCGCCTCGCGGCCCGCGCGGCCTTCGATTTCGAGGTGGCGCAGATGGGCCAGGGCTTCGCCGGTGGCGAGGCCGAGCAGGCCGTCGTCGATCTTGCGGGCGAACAGCACTGAAAAGCAGTCGACGGCCCGGCGCGGCTCGGCGAGATGGCGATGGAGGGCGTCGAGGCGGTCGTGGTGGCCGTGGGCGAGCGCGTCCAGCCGGGCGTGCAGGCCGGTGAACGGCTCGCCGTGCGAGGGGAGCACGAACAAAGTCTCGGGCAGGCGCTTCAGCCGCTCGATCGAGGCGAGCCAATCGCCGAGCGGATCGGCCTCGGGCTCGGACAGGCTGAGCGAGACGTTCGAGGTGATGCGCGGCAGCACCTGGTCGCCGGCGATCATCACGCCCGCTTCCTTGTCGACCAGGCAGGCATGCTCGGGGCAATGGCCGTTGCCGACGACCACCCGCCAGCGCCGCGCGCCGGTTCGCAGCACGTCGCCCTCGGCGATCCTGACGAAGCTGACGGGCATGCGGCTCACCCAGGCGGCGAAGCGGCCCCAGCCCTTCTCCGCCTCGGCCGCGATCCGTTCCTCGCTCCAGCCGGCGGCGCGCCAATAAGCGACGGCTTCTTCCGGCGGCGCGTCGCGCACGTCGCTGGTCAGCATGCGCCCGAACAGCCATTCCTCGCGCGTCATCCACAAGGGCACGGCGAAGCGCCGGGTCAGCCAGCCGGCGAGGCCGATATGGTCGGGGTGGAAGTGGGTGCAGATGACCCGCGTCACCCGGCGCCCGGCGAGCGGCCCGGCGAACAGCGCCTCCCACGCCTCGCGGGAGGCGGGGAGGTCGATGCCGGTGTCGACGATGGCGACGCCGTCCTCGCCCGCCCCCAGCCCGGGCTGGGGGTCGTCGAGCAGCCAGACGTTGATATGCTTGAGGGCGCCGGGCATCGGCAGCCGCGCCCAGCCGACGCCCTCGGCGACGGCGACGATCTCGCCTTCCCCCGGCCCGGCCCGGCCGAGCGGATAAGTCAGGCCCTTGTGGCTATAGGCCTCGCCGGCCGCGGTCAGCGATACGTCGGGCGAGGCCGGCTCGGGAGCGGGGCGGGTCACATCGGGGTCCGCGGCCGCGTGCCGCTCAGCTCCGGAACAGGCTTTCGGGGTCCAGCACCTCGTCGGTGCCGGCACCGGCGCCGGCTTCCGTCCCGGCTTCCTCCGCGGCGAGCGCGGCCTCGGCCTCGCGGGCGGCGGCGTCGCGCTCCTTGCGCAGCTCCACGATCAGCGCCTCGCGATCGTCTTCCAGCGTCGCGTCGCGCTGGGCCTGCTCGATCCCCGCCTGCTTGGCCGCCTTGGCGACCACGGCGTCGAGCTCGCGCTGCGAGCACAGGCCGAGCGTGACCGGGTCCTTGGGCTGGATGTTGGCGATGTTCCAGTGGCTGCGGTCGCGGATCGCGGCGATGGTGGTGCGGGTCGTGCCGATCAGCTTGGAGATCTGCCCGTCGGAGATTTCCGGATGGTTGCGGATGATCCAGGCGATCCCGTCCGGCTTGTCCTGGCGCTTGGAGACCGGCGTATAGCGCGGCCCCTTGGTGCGGCGGGTCTGGTCCGGCTCCTTGTGCATGCGCAGGCGATAGGAGGCGTCCTTCTGGCCTTTCTCTATCTCTTCCTGGGTCAGCTCGCCGGCCCGGATCGGATCGCGCCCGGTGAGCTTGGTCGCGGCGGTATCGTCGGCGATCGCCTGCACTTCCAGGATGTGGAGGCCGCAGAAATCGGCGATCTGCTCGAAGGTGAGCGCACTATTGTCGACCAGCCAGGAAGCGGTCGCGTGGGGCATGAGCGGCTGAGCCACTGCGGGTCTCCAAAAACGATAAGGGCCGCCCCTTCCCGGAGCGGCCGAAGCTGGCGACGATCTAATGCAGGGGCGCCGCGAGGGCAACCCGACACGGACGCATTTGTGCAACGGCGTGCCCACAACCAAAAGCCGAGCCGCGTCAACGCCTTGCGCGCAGCCCGAGGCCATGCTTTTGTGCCCCTCCCGAGGGAGAAGGGGGCAAAAAGCATGAGATTGTTGGTGGCGGCCGCTTTGTGCGCCGCTCAGATCGCGTCGGCGGCGCAAGCGGCCGGCGTCGAGGTCGACCGCGCCGTGGTCGGCCAGCAGCGCGGCACGTTCGCAGGCGCGCGCCTTCGCGTGCCGTTCGGCGGGCGCGACGCCGGTCGGGCGCGGGCCAGCCTCGGTTTCGCGGCGATCGACCGCACCCGGTTCGGCTCCGGTGCGGAGCGACTGCGTTTCTCGGAAGGGGTGGAGCTGGGCCTCAGGGCCCACGAGCCGGTCGAGTTGCGCCTCGGCGGCGCCAGCGTCGCCTCACGGCTTTCGGCGATTCCGGAAGGCGAGGCCCGGCGCAAGCAGGACAAGACCGGGAAGGTGATCCTCAAGGGGGTCGCGGTCGTGGCGATCGTCGGCGTCGCGGTGATCGGCGGCCTCTATCTCGCCATCGCGGTCGCGTGCGACGGCAATCGGTGCGACGACTGATGCGCCGCCTCGCTCACGCCGCCGCGGCCGCCGCGCTGGCTTTCGCCCAGCTCACCGCCGCGCCCGCCGGGGCGGCGCCGCTCCTCGACCTGCATGCCGGCGCGCCGACCCGCGTCGATGCCTTCGCCGGCGCCCGCCTGCGCATCGCGTTCGGCGGCCGCGAGGCTGGCAAAGCCAGGCTGAGCCTCGCCGCCGCGCCGGCGCTGCGGTCCGCCGACCCGTCCGCCCGCCTGCGCATCGGCGACGGCGTGGAGCTCGGCCTCGCGGGTCGCGCCCGGCCGGAGCTCAGCCTCGCCGGCTACCGCCTGAGGGAGGGCGCTGCCGTGGATCGCGGCGGCCGCCGCCTCGGCGTCTCGACGATCGGCGTCGCCGCCATCGTCGGCGGGGTCATCGTCGCCGGCCTCGTCGTCACCGCGCTCGCCGCCCGGGCGGACGACAATTGAAGCCTCAGGCGCTCATCGGCACGTAGCCGGGCGCGGCGGCGACCCGCGCGAGCCAGTCCTCGACGGCGGGGTAGCGGGACAGGTCGAATCCGCCTTCCTCCGCCACATGCGTGTAGGCGTAGAGAGCGACGTCGGCGAGGCTGAGGGCGTCGCCGACGAAAAAGGCGCGGGTCCCAAGATGCTCGTCCATCAAGGCCAGCGCCGCCTCGCCCGCCGCGCGCTTGGTCGGGATCAGCGCCCGCTGCGCCTCGCTCAACCGGTCCTCGCCGACGAAGGCGAGCCAGAAGCGCAGGGTCGCGATATTGGGCTCGTGACTATATTGCTCGAAGAACATCCAGCGCAGCATGTCGGCACGGTCGAACCGCTCGTCCGGAACCAGCGGCGATCCGTCGGCGATGTAGAAGCAGGCGGCGTTGCTTTCCGGCAGGAACCTCTCCCCCACCTGCAGCACCGGAATCCGCCCGTTGGCATTGATCTCGGCCAGGAATTCGGGCGTCCGCGTCTCGCCCTTCAGGATATCGTATCCGCGCCGCTCCAGCGGCAGGCCGAGCAAGGCGGCGGTGAGCCTGATCTTGTAGCAATTCCCCGACGCGGCATATTCGTGGAGCATTGGAACGGCCATTCGTCCCTCCTAATTCGTTTCAAGCACGATCTTGCCGACATGCTCGCCGCTTTCCATCCGCCGGTGGGCGTCTGCGGCGCGGGCGAGGGGGAAAACGGAGTCGATCACGGGGCGGATCTCGCCGAGGCGGGGCCAGACCTGCCGCTCCAGCTCACCCGCCAGCGCCGCCTTGAACGCGGCGGAGCGCGCGCGCAGGGTCGAGCCGGTGAGGGTGAGGCGTTTCGCCATCATCTGCCAGATCGGCACGTCCGCTTTGGCGCCGCGCTGGACCGCGATGGAGACGTGACGGCCCTCCTCGGCGAGGCATTCGAGGTTGCGTGGCACATAATCGCCGCCGACCATGTCGAGGACGACGGCGACCCCCTGCCCGACGGTAAGGCGCTTCACGTCCTCGACGAAGTCGGCGCCATTATAGTCGATCGCGTGAGCGGCGCCGATCTCGAGGGCGCGCGCGCATTTGTGCTGAGAGCCGGCGGTGACGATGACGGTCAGCCCGAACAGCTTGCCGAGCAGGATCGCGGTCGTGCCGACGCCGCTGGTGCCGCCGTGGACGAGCACCGCGTCCCCGGCCTTGGCGCCGCCGCGCTGGAACAGGTTGGTCCAGACCGTGAAGAAGGTCTCCGGCAGCGCCGCCGCCTCGACCATCGAGAAGCCGTCCGGCACCGGCAGGCAGATGTCCGCGTGCGCAAGGGCATATTCGGCATAGCCGCCGCCGGGCACCAGCGCGCAGACGGGCCGCCCGTACATCTCCCGCGCCACGCCTTCGCCCGTGCCGACGATCGTGCCGGCGACCTCGAGGCCCGGAATCGAGGGCGCGCCGGGCGGGGGCGGGTAGAGGCCGCGGCGCTGCATGACGTCGGGCCGGTTGACGCCCGCCGCCTCGACCCGGATCAGGACCTGGTCCGCGCCCGGCCGCGGCACCGGGCGCCGGCCAAGCTGAAGAACCTCCGGCCCGCCCGGTTCCGCCGGGTCGATCGCCGCCATCATCTCGGGAATTTCGGCCATCTGCGCGACCTAGCTTGACACCGGGGGGCGCGACAGGGGATTCTGCGCCCATGGACCTCGAAGAGCTCTTCCCGGGGAAACCGGTCGATCCGCTGACCCAGCTGACGAAGCAGGATCTCGATCCGCTGTCGGTCGAGGAGCTTCAGGAGCGGATCGAAACGCTCGAGGGCGAAATCGCCCGCACCCGCGCCAAAATGGAGGCGGCGGTTAACCACCGGGCAAGCGCGGAAGCCTTATTCAGGAAATGAACGAGGCCGGGGAACCAGTGCGCTTGTCCCCAGCTTTTTCGAATGACCGCTTGATGCCGGGAGTGCGAAGCCCGACATTGAGGGCAAGGAGGCCGCGGCCCTCGCGCGGTCTCGACAGGAGTGAGTGACTTGCCTTCCTTTGCCCGTGACCTCGAACAGACTCTGCACACGGCGCTCGCCGAAGCGAGCGGGCGCCGCCACGAATATGCTACGCTCGAGCATCTGCTGCTCGCCCTTACCGACGATTCCCACGCCTCCAAGGTGATGATCGCCTGCGGCGTCGACCTGCGCGAATTGAAGGACGCGGTGAAGGCCTATCTCGACAACGAGCTCGAGGCGCTGAAGGTCGACGGCCATACCGACCCGTCGCCGACCAGCGGCTTCCAGCGCGTCGTCCAGCGCGCCATCCTCCACGTCCAGTCTTCGGGCCGCGACGAGGTGACGGGCGCCAACGTCCTCGTCGCCTTGTTCTCGGAGCGCGAGAGCTACGCGGTCTATTTCCTCCAGCAGCAGGACATGAGCCGGCTCGATGCGGTGAGCTACATCAGCCACGGCGTCGGCAAGGGCGAGACCGCCGCCGAGCCCGCCGAGGTCAAGGGCGCCGACGAAGGCAAGGCCGAGGAAGGCAAGAAGAAGAACGAAAGCGCCCTCAAGCAGTTCACCGTCAACCTCAATGAGAAGGCCAAGAACGGCCGCGTCGACCCGCTGATCGGTCGCGGGCCAGAGGTCGACCGCACCGTCCAGATCCTCTGCCGCCGCTCGAAGAACAACCCGCTCTACGTCGGCGATCC
>JBJMTY010000046.1:0-6967 GCA_045811445.1 Allosphingosinicella sp.
GCCGCCGTAGATCGTCGCGACGTCGCGGACGATGGCGAGGCCGAGGCCGGTGCCGGGCTTGCCGGTGTCGAGGCGGGCGCCGCGGTCGAAGATGCTCTGCCTCTCCTCCTCGGGGATGCCGGCGCCGTCGTCCTCGACCTCGATCTCGACGCATTCCGGCGTGGTCTTCGCCGTCACGAACACCCGGCCGCCGCCATATTTGGCGGCATTCTCGATGAGATTGCCGAGCATCTCGTCGAGATCCTGGCGCTCGACCCGCACCGAGGCCGCCTTGTCGCCGGCGAGGTCGACGGTGACGTTCTCGTAGAGGCGGCTGACCGCGCGCTCGACCGCCTCCAGCGACGGCCAGACCGGGGCGCGGGCCTGGGCGGAGGCGCGGCGGCCGATGGCGCGGGCGCGGGCGAGGTGGTGGTCGACCTGGCGGCGCATCGTCGTCGCCTCGCGGCAGACGGCGTCGGCGAGGTCGGGCGCGCGGGCGGTGGCGGCGTTGGTGATGACGGTGAGCGGGGTCTTGAGCGCGTGGGCGAGGTTGCCGGCGTGGCGGCGCGCTTCCTCGGCCTGCACCTCGTTATGCTCGAGCAAAGCGTTGAGCTCCTCGACCAGCGGCTCGATCTCGCGCGGGAAGCGCTCCTCGATGCGCGCCTGGCCGCCCGAGCGGATCGCGGCGATGGCGAGGCGCACCCGCCTCAGCGGCCAGAGGCCGTAAAAGGCCTGGAGCACGGCGAGGATCACGAGGCCGAGGCCGAGGATGGCGAAGGAGCGCACGAGGGTGCGGCGCAGCACGCTGATCTGCTGGTCGAGCCCCTCGCGGCTCTCGGCGACCTGGAAGCGCCAGCGCAAGGCGGAGCCGGGCAGCTTCACGTCGCGCTCCATGACGCGCAGCTTCTCCTCGGAGAATTCGACGCTGTCGTAGACGTGCACCGCGTCGTCGGTATGGCCGCTACGGACCTTGAGGCGCCGGTCCCACAGCGAGCGCGAGGGGAGGTCGAGATCGGTGCCGGCTGCGGAGCGCGGCTTGCCGATCGCGGTGATCTGGAAATAGAGGCCCGAATAAGGCTCGAGGAAGCGCTGGTCGGCGGGCGGGCGGTTGAGCAGGGCCTCGCCTTCCGGGCCGATCTCGGCGGACGCGATCAGGGCGGTCAGCACATAATCGATCTGGGCGTCGAAATTGCGGGTGAGAGCCGAGATCAGAACGCGGTCGAGCGCGTAGCCGCCGCCGCCGAGCAGAACGACGATCCACAGCGCCGAGATGCCGATCATCCGCCGCGTCAGCGAGCCGGCGCCGCGGTGGCGGCGGGGCGTCGGGGAAGGGCCGGGCGGCTTCACGGCACGAGGCGCGAAGGGCCGTCGCGCCGGCTCAGCTCCGCGGGTCCTCGAGGCTGTAGCCGAGGCCGCGGATGGTGGTGATGACGTCGGGGCCGAGCTTCTTGCGGATGCGGGTGACGAACACTTCGATCGTGTTCGAATCGCGGTCGAAATCCTGGTCGTAAATATGCTCGATCAGCTCGGTGCGGCTCACCACCTTGCCCTTGTGGTGCATGAGGTAGGAGAGCAGTTTATACTCCTGCGCGGTCAATTTGACCGGCTCGCCGTCGAGCGTGACCTTGCCCGAGCGGGTGTCGAGGCGGACGTCGCCGGCGGTGAGCTCGGACGAGGCGTTGCCAGAGGCGCGGCGGATGAGGGCGCGCAGCCGGGCGATCAGCTCCTCGGTCTGGAACGGCTTGGCGAGATAATCGTCGGCGCCGGCGTCGAGCCCCGCCACCTTGTCCGACCAGCTGTCGCGGGCGGTGAGGACGAGGACGGGAACCCCCATGCCTTCCTTGCGCCAGCGGTCGAGCACGGTGAGGCCGTCTATCTCGGGGAGGCCGAGATCGAGCACGATCGCGTCGTAGCTTTCGGTCGAGCCGAGATAATGGCCGTCTTCGCCGTCGGTGGCGAGGTCGACCGCATAGCCGGCGCCCTCGAGCGTGGCGCGCAACTGGCGGCCGAGATTGGGTTCGTCCTCGACGATCAGGACCCGCATCGAAAATCCCCTGAATGGTAAGAGCGCTGGCTTATCCGCCCAACCGCTCCGCTTGCCAATGGTTTCATGGCCACAACGAGCGGCGCGCCCAGGCCCTTCAGAAGCCGGAGCGGCCGAGGATGGCGCCGGTGCGCGCGTCGATGTCGATCCACACCACCTGCGGGCCGCGCATGAACTTGAGGCGGTAGCGGCCGGAGACGGCGTCGAGCTCCGGCCCGAGATAGGCGAAGCCGTGCATCTGCGGGACGATGCGGTTCTCGATGTCGCGCAGCGACAGGAAGCGGCCCTGCTGCTTGCCCTTGAACGCCTCGTCCTGCTCGCGCTCGTGGGGGCGCGCCGAAAGGTTCGCCGCCGGCGCGGCGGCGGCCGCGAGGGCGGCGGCGAGAAGGAGGGTACGCGTCATGGTTACAGCTTTTTTCCGTTCTCCGGCCGGATAGGCACGCCCCATTGAATAGCTGATGAATGCGCTTTGCCCGCGCGCAAGGGGCGCTTTGGGGGTTGGAACCGGCGCCGTCCCGTGCTGTTGCGCGTTCGGCGGGACGGCGAGGAGACCTGGCTTTGCGCAAGGCGGTGTATCTGGCGGCAGCGGCCGGCCTGACGGCATTGGCGCCGCTGGCGGGCTGCGCGCCCACTCCGGCGCCCCGTGTCGCGCCGCCGCCGCCGCGCGAGGCGCCGCCGCCGCTTCCGCCCGCCCCGCCCGTGACGCCGGACTGGCGCGACCTGCCGCTCAGCCCCGGCGACTGGACCTATGCCGAGGAAGCGGGCGGCCCCCGCGCGGCCTTCGGCGGCGCCTTGTTCGAGCTACGCTGCGACGCCTCGGGCCACGCGGTCAAATTGTCGCGCATCGGCGCGGGCCAAGGGACGATGGTCCTCACTACCTCGTTCGGCGCGCGGCGGCTGGCGCTCGGCGCCGGCGGCGTTGCCACCGTGCCGGCTTCCGACCCGTTGCTCGACCAGCTCGCCTTCAGCCGCGGCCGCTTCACCGTCGAGGTGGAAGGCCTCGACCGGCTCGTCATCCCCGCCTGGCCGGAAGCGGCGCGGCTGATCGAGGAATGCCGAGGCTAGCGAGAGTCCGGCCGGTCTATCTCGTCACCCCGGACTTGATTGTCCAGGCCGCCATGTCCCCCGGACATGGCTGCGAACCTCCGGGGGAGGTTCGCACCTGGACAATGGGTCCACCTTCTTCAACCGCCTGAAAGAGACGAAAAAGATGGATGCCGGATCAAGTCCGGCATGACGAAGGGCAATGATTCATCGACGCGCGCGGCGCGTCGGATCGACGAGCTGCTCCGCGACCCGGGCGGCGAAGGCCTGGGTCAGCCGCTCGCGCACCCCGCCGCCGCGGGCGAGCTGGCCGATCAGGCCTGGATAGGAGCGGTCGACGTCCACATAGAATTCGGCGAGCCGCTCCTCGCTGCGGGCGTCGAGGACGCGAACCTGCCCCGCCAGCCGGTCGCCGGCGCCGAGCGCCGAGCGGGCGGTGCCGGGCATTGCGAGCGCGTCCATCTCCAGGACCAGGCGCAGCGGCCGCTCGCCGGTGAGGCCGCGGGCGCGCGCCGCCTCCGCCACGGCCTGCTCGATGAGCCGCGCGGTGGTCGGGTCGCCGGGCTCGAGGCGGGCGTCGGCCTCGGCCGCCTGCCGCTTGAAGCGGGGCCCGGGCACCACTTCCACCTGCCGCACGAAGGCGCGGCCGGCGAGGCCGGCGGGGGCGGCCTGGAAAGTGTCGACGGCGGGCGCGGCGCAGGCGGCGAGGGCCAAGGCGGCGAGAGCGGGGCCGAGAAGGGCGGCGGCGGCGCGAAGGCGGTGGCGCAAGGCTCGCGGGTCCGAGGCTGGAAGGGGAGCGCCCGCCGGGGCGGCGCGAAGCGGCGAATCTTAGCGGCGAAAAAGATGAAAACAAGGCTTGTCGCGCGATTCGCGATGATTCATCCTCCCCCTTGCCATCAACAAGCGAAAGGAGGTGATCCGATGTCTCATGGTTCAGCGATGAGGTCGGTTCTGCTCGTTCGGGAGATGAAAGCCTAGCTTTCGCAAGGTCTTCCGGGCTGGAGCATCCGGCCGCTGACCATGTTCGGAGGGTCGTCGCGCCAAGGCGCGGCGGCCCTTCAACTCGTCTGGGGCGGGAACGGGCGCCCGCGCGGAGGCGTTCAGGGGGGGAAGGAGCTTCGACCCATGAGCGACAGCGAACGCGGCCGGCCGGCGAGCTTCGATCGCCGCACCGGCGAAGTGCACGGCAGCGGCTCGGGCGCCGGCGGCAGCGGCAATCCCGACGAGGATTATGACGAGGATCCGATCTCGGGCGGCGGCGACCTGCCGCTCGGCGGCCCGCGTCCGGCCGACGACGCGGCCGAGCGCCCGATCGACCCGGACGAGGGAGTCTGAGCCATGGCCGAAGGCAAGGGCCACCCCCTCCCGGCCAGCGGCGAGGCGCGGCACGGCGAGATCCCGGAGAGCGTCGAGGCGGCGAAAGGCGTCGGCGACGATGCGCAGGCCGTCGTCCAGCCCGGCGGCGGCGCTGTGAACCCGGACGGCGAACCCTATCGCTACGACGACAATGGCCGCGGCGAGGCGATCGACAAGGAGAATTGAGATGGCGGACGAGAGCAAGAGCAGCGACCTGCAATCCTCGCAATCGGGCGGCGGGAGCGGCGAATTCGGCGGCAATCGCGACCAGAGGCAGCAGGCCGGCCAGCAGGGCGGCGGCGTGCGCGCCTCCGACATGTCGAACGAAGGCGGGTCGAGCGGCACCGGCGGCTACGGCAGCTCCCAGAACGTCGTCAACCAACAGGACCAGGCGGGCGGCGGCGGCTCGGCCGGCGGCGGCCGCGGCGAGCGGTTCGACGAGCAGCAGGGCGGCGGTCGCGGCGCCGACGACGTCTCGCCGTCCGCCGAGGAAGCGGCCTTCGCCCAGGACCAGCGCGACCACCAGGAGCGCGGCCAGGCCGAAGCCGAGTTCGAGGCCGAGGAGGAGTAGGAGCAAAAGCGGCGACCGGGGGAGCGGCAGGGCAGGGAACCCTTGTGGGCGCCGCTCGTCTTGTTTCGCATCAGTTACATATCCGGAGAGCTCAGATGGCCAATCAAGGTGCGGATGGTGGGAAAACGGGCGGCCGGTCAGGCGGCTCGAAGCGCGGCACGGCCGCGGGCGCGGCGGCGAACGTCTCCGACGCGCTGAAGGAAGCGGGTCAGAAGGCGGCGGAGCTCGCCCAGAATCCGGTGGCGCGCTCGATGCTGGCGGCCGGCCTGGTCACCGCCGCGGCGGCGCTGACCGCCAATGCCCGGGTCAGGAAGACGGTCCGCGACGCCAGCCGCGACGCGCTCGACACCGCCGAGGCGGCGGCGAGCGGCGCGGCGCAGATCGGCGCCGCGATCGTCACCGCCGCGACCGACGCGGTGCGCCGGATGATGGGCGCCGAAGCCGAAGCCGGCGGCGGCACAGGCAGCTCCGGCGGCCGGGCCTCCAGCGGCGGCGCCCGCAAATCCTCGTCGCGCAGCGCCGGCACGGCGCGCAAGGCGTCGACGGCCAAGCCGCGCGCCAAGGCGGGCACCGGCAGCCGCGCCAAGGCGGCTTCGGCGTCGTCCGGCGGCGCGCGCGGCAAAGCGGGCGCGAGCGGATCGAGCGCCGGCGGCAAGGGCCGCTCGGGCGCGAGCGGATCGACCGGCAGCTCGGGCCGCAAGGCTTCGACGGGCGGCACCGCGGGCAGGGCCTCGGGCGGCGCGGCGGGCAAGACCGGCGGCACCCGCAAGAGCGGCGGCACCACCGGCACCCGCGCCAGGCGGGGCGCCTCGGCCTCGACCGGCAGCAGCGGCGCGGGCGCGGGCGGCGGCGGCGAAAGCGGCGGGGGCTCCGGCGGCACGGTCTGACCCACGCCCCGTCCGCCCGGCGGCGGTCGGCGGCCAAAGAAAAGGCGGGACGCCTCGGGGCGCCCCGCCTTTCTTCATTATGGCTGTCGCTTAGCGGCAGCGGTAGCGGTTGCTGCGGCTGCTGCGCTCGATCTCGCGGCCGACCAAAGCGCCCGCGGCGGCGCCGACCAGGGTGCCGACCGTGTGGTTGCGGCCGCCGTCGACGGCGTGGCCGAGCAAGGCGCCGCCGGCGCCGCCGATGATCAGGCCGGTGGTGCCGTTCGGCTTGCGGCAGCGCAGCCGGCCATTATTGTCGCGCCAGACGCGGCCGTGATAATAGCCGCTCTGGGCCGAAGCGGGCGCCTCGAAGGCGACCGGCATCGCCATGGTGGCGGCGGTGACGGCAAGAATGAGCTTACGCATGGACATTTCCTCTTAAAGCTACTGAACCCCGCGACTGAACGGGCGCCGCGCCGGCTTGTTTCATGAACCTAGAACAACGGGACGAGGCGAGCCTTGGGACGCCGCGACGCATTGCGTCATGCCGGAGTCATGCCGGACTTGATCCGGCATCCATGAACACCGGCGCGTGAAGCTTCGCACGGCGTGTTCATGGATTCCGGCCTTCGCCCTTCGCCGGATGACGGGGGAGACCTGAAACGACGCTCTCGGCAGGCCGACGCTGTGGCCCCGCTCGCCGCAAGGCCGGGCCACAAGCGAGCGGGTGCGGCGTTGGGCGCATACGAAGGAGAGAAGAGCATGAGCAACAAGCATCCGAGCCCGTCCGAGCAGCCCGTCGAGCTTCAGGACGATCTGGAGAGGAACCCCGGCATCGGCAGCTCGCAGGGCCTGTTCGCCCGCGCCGGCGGCGAGGGCGCCGAGCTGATCGAGGGCGACAACAGTGTCGAAGGCGACGAGCAGAATGACGGCGGCGTCGCCGGCGGCGTCAATCCGGACCTGGGGCGAGATCACTGACCGCGGGCGCCACGTGGAGCCGGTTCCGTTCCTGGTTCACGCGAATCAAGTCCGGGGCGAGGATTCGATCTCAACGTGGGGCATTCTAAAGCCGCATTGCGGGATGCGGCGCTTCCCCCGCCCGCCGCTAGC
>JBJMTY010000047.1:0-11693 GCA_045811445.1 Allosphingosinicella sp.
AGCGAATACAAGGCGAAGTTCCAGGCTGCTGGTATCGAATATCAGCATCGCCTCATCGACGACATGGTTGCTTCGGCGCTGAAATGGAGCGGCAAGTTCGTCTGGGCCTGCAAGAATTACGACGGCGACGTCCAGTCGGACCAGGTGGCGCAGGGGTTCGGATCGCTAGGCCTGATGACCTCCGTTTTGATGACTCCGGACGGCAAGACCGTCGAGGCGGAAGCGGCGCACGGCACCGTCACTCGTCACTACCGGATGCATCAGCAGGGCAAGGCCACCTCGACCAACCCCATTGCCTCGATCTTCGCCTGGACCGGCGGCCTCAAATATCGCGGCAAGTTCGACGACACGCCCGAAGTGACCCGCTTCGCCGAGACGCTCGAGCGGGTCTGCATCGAGACGGTCGAGAGCGGCAAGATGACCAAGGACCTCGCCATCCTGATCGGCCCCGAGCAGAGCTGGATGACCACCGAGCAATTCTTCGAAGCGGTCCGCGCCAACCTCGAGACGGCGATGGCCGTCGCGGAGCCTCAGCCCGCCTGAGCCCCGGCATCGGGCGACCGCACGCGCTCGCGGCGGATGCCGAGGCCGATGAACCGGCCCGGTATCCGCCGCAGCAGCGGAATGCGGTCGAACAGGCGCACGACGAGCGGCGCCTTGGCGATCGCCGCGCCCGGCTGGAGAAGGCGGCCGATGATCCGGTCCTGCGCGATCTTTTGCGCGGCCTGGACCATGCGGGTCGGGAACAGCCGCCGCGCCTCGACCCGGCCCAGCAGGGGATCGACCGCCTCCCCCCGCGCCAGCGGCCCCGCCAGCGCGTTGGCGGCGGCGACCGCGTCCTGCACGGCAAGGTTGATGCCGATGCCGCCGATCGGCGACATGGCGTGCGCCGCGTCGCCGATCGCGAGCAGGCCCGGGCGGTGCCAGCAGGTCAGCCGGTCGAGCTTGACCGTGAGCAGATGCAGGTCGCCGATCTCGTCGAGCGCGGCGAGGCCGAGGCCCGGCGGCGCGACCGCCTCGATCTCCCGCCGGACCGCGTCGATGCCCCGCGCCTGCCAGGCCGCGGCCGTGCCCTTGGGGATCAGGAAGGCGCATTGCCAATAATCGCCGCGGTCGATCATCACCAGCAGCCGCCGGCGCGTGACGTTTCCCCTGAGGCCGCCTCGCTCGTCCGGCCGCCTGGGGATGCGGAACCAGAAGACGTCCATCGGCGCGCCGAGATCCTCGAGCGGGAGCATGGTCCGGACGATCGAGCCGCGCCCGTCGGCGGCGACGACCAGCCGGGCGCGGCGCTCGCTTCCGTCCTCCAGCCGGACGCCCGCCACCCTGCCGCCCTCCTCGACGAAGCCCGCCACCGGCGCGCACATCTCCAGCGCGAAGCCGGGAAAGGCCTTCGCTTCCTCGCGGAGGAAGTCGAGGAACTCCCATTGCGGCATCATCGCGATGAACGGGGCGGGCGTGTCGAGATGGCTGAGATCGCCGATCGCCCATTCCCGTCCGGCGATGCGGAGCTCCGCGCCGGCGACGCGGTTGTGCGGCCGCTCCAGGAAGCGTTCCAGCATGCCGAGCTGGTCCAATATCTCCATCGTCGAGGGGTGGACGGTGTCGCCGCGGAAATCGCGGAAGAAGTCGGCATGCTTTTCGAGCACGCGCACCCGGCATCCGGCGCGGGCGAAGAGCAGCCCGGCCATCATCCCCGCCGGTCCCCCGCCGACCAATATCAGGTCCGCCTCGCCACCCATCACCCTTTGAGACGCCTCGCGCCGCCGAAAGGCAAGCCTTGCGCCTTGCCGTCCGAGCGAGGCTGACTTTCGCCGCGCATCGGGCATAAGGGCGCCATGGCCGGCCCGTTTACCCACACGCCGCTTTCCGACGCGCTCGTGATCCTCGGCGCGGCGGGGATCGTCATCCCCGCCTTCGCGCGCGTCCGGGTGAGCCCAGTGATCGGCTTCATCCTCGTCGGCCTGCTCGCCGGGCCGGCCGGTCTGGGCTCGCTCGCTGCCGCCCATCCCTGGCTCGGCTACGTCACCATCTCGAACCCCGAGGCGATCCGCCCGTTCGCCGAGTTCGGCATCATCCTGTTGCTCTTCTCGATCGGGCTCGAGCTCAGCTTCCGGCGTTTATGGTCGATGCGCGGCCAGGTGTTCGGGCTCGGCGCCGCCGAATTGCTGCTCTGCGCCGGCATCATCGCCGCCGCCGTCGCCCTCACCGGCGAGAGCTGGGGCGGCGCCGCCGGCCTCGGCCTGGCGCTGGCTTTGTCGTCGACCGCCTTGGTCATGCCGCTGGTCGGTCCCGCCACCCCGGTCGGCCGCACCGCTCTCTCCATGCTGCTGTTCGAGGATCTCGCGCTCGTTCCCATCGTCTTCTTCCTCGGCGCGCTCGCGCCGCGCGCGGGCGGCGGCGGCGCCCAATGGGGCCAGCTCGCCCTCACCATCCTGGTCGGCGCCGGCCTGGTCGCGGCGATGATGGTGCTGGGCCGCCTGCTCCTCCCCCGCCTGTTCGCCCAGGCGGCGCGGACCAAGAGCCCGGAGCTGTTCCTCTCGGCCAGCCTGCTCGTCGTCATCGCCGCCAGCCTCGCCACCACCGCCGCCGGCCTGTCGCCGATCGTCGGCGCCATCCTCGCCGGGCTCCTGATCGCCGAGACCGACTATCGCGCCGAGGTCGAGGTGATCACCGCCCCGTTCCGCGGCCTCGCGCTCGGTATCTTCCTGATCACCGTCGGCATGAGCCTCGATTTGCGCCTCGTCCTGCGCGACCGCGAGACCCTGCTCCTCGCGCTGGCCGGCGTGGTCCTCGTCAAGGCCCTCGTCACCGGCGGGCTGATGCGGCTCTCCGGCGCGCGCAAGAGCGTCGCGGCCGAGACCGGCCTGCTCATGGCCTCGCCGTCCGAGACGACCTTGATCGTGCTCGCCGCCGCCGTCACCGCCGGCCTGGTCAGCCGTGAGACCGCCGGCTTCTGGACCATCGTCACCGCGCTAGGCCTCACCGTCACGCCCCTCCTCGCCCGCCTCGGCCGCGCCGCCGCGCGCCGGGTCGACGTCGCCGCCGCCCGCGACGAGCCCGAGGTCGCCCGCGGCGACAAGGCGCCCGACGTCGTCATCATCGGCTTCGGCCGGGTCGGCCGGCTCGTCGCCGAGATGCTCGGCAATCACGGCCGGGCCTATGTCGCGGTCGATTCGAACGTCGACAACGTCGCCGCCTGCCGCCGCGAGGGCTTCCCGGTGATCTTCGGCGACGTCGCCCGCCCCGAGCTGATGGACCGGCTGAGCCTCGGCCACGCCAAGGCGCTCGTCCTCACCATGGACGATCCCGTCCTCACCGTCCGGCTGACCCGCAAGGTGCGCGCCTGGTGCCCCGATCTCACCATCGTCGCCCGCGCCCGCGACGCCAGCCACGCCGCCGAGCTCTACAAAGCCGGCGCCAGCGACGCGGTGCCCGAGACGCTCGAATCCTCGCTCCAATTGTCCGAAGCTCTGCTCGTCGACCTCGGCATCGCCATGGGCCCGGTCATCGCCTCGATCCACGAGAAGCGGGCCGAGCTCAGGCAGGAGATCATGGCCCAGGGGCAGCTCACGCACGAGCCGAAGCTGGGCCGCACGCGGCTACGCGACCGCAAGCCCGTCTGACGAAACCCGCCTGACGAAACCCGTCTGACGAAAAAGGGCCGCCGCGCCGCGACAGCCCCTTCCTCGATATCGCCGGGGGGATCAGGCCGCGACGGCCTGGCCCGCTCCTTCCTCGTCGCCCGGAGCCGGGCGCTTCTCGAACACTTCGTCGACCAGGCCGAAATCCTTCGCCTCGCTCGCGCCGAAGAAGCGGTCGCGCTCGACGGCGGTCTCGATCGCCTCGATCGGCTGGCCGGTATATTTGGCCATCAGCTCGTTCATCCGATGGCGGATGCGCAATATCTCCTTGGCCTGGATCTCGATGTCGGAGGCCATGCCCTGGGCGCCGCCCGACGGCTGGTGGATCATGATCCGCGCGTTGGTCAGCGCGACCCGCATGCCCGGCTCGCCGGCGCACAGCAGGAAGGCGCCCATCGAGGCGGCCTGGCCGATGCACACCGTGCCGACCCGCGGCCGGATATATTGCATCGTGTCGTGGATCGCCATGCCCGCCGTGACGACCCCGCCCGGCGAGTTGATGTACATGAAGATGTCCTTCTTCGGATTCTCGCTCTCGAGGTAGAGGAGCTGGGCCGTGATCAACGTCGCCATATGGTCCTCGACCCCGCCGGTCACGAAGACGATCCGTTCCCTGAGGAGCCGCGAATAGATGTCGAAGCTCCGCTCGCCCCGGTTCGATTGCTCGATGACGATGGGAACGAGGGAGGAGAGGATGTCGGCATGATCGGGCATGAAGGGTTCCTAGCGGGTGTGGATCGCGTCCCCCACATGGTACGGCGCGCCTCCCCCGGCAAGAGGGGCTGGCGCCGCCGCCGCCCGGCGTTATGCTCGCCCGCCATGGGGACGGGACGCGCATTCGGCCGGGCGGCAATGGGCGCGGCGGCAGGCGCGGCGGCGCTGCTGCTCGCCGCCTGCTCGGTGGACGGCGACCTCGCCGCCGCCGACGCCGCCGTCGCCGGCTTCCACGCCGATCTCGACCGCGGCGCTTTCGCCCAGATCTACAACGCGGCCTCGCCCGAGATGAAGGCGGTCACCAACGGCCCCGACCTCGTCCGCCTGCTCGCTTTGGTCCACGCCCGCCTCGGCGCCTTCAAGCGCGGCGCGCGGATCGGCTGGAACGACAGCCGCACCACCTCGGGCCATTTCGTCAACCTCAACTATCGCGCCGCCTATGAGAAAGGCGCCGCGGAAGAGAGCTTCGTCTTCCGCCTCGACGGCGGCCGCGCCGCCCTCGCCGGCTACCACATCGATTCGCCCGCATTCACCGCGCGCTGAGCCTTTCGATGGTCCGCCGCGCTTTGCCCTTCGCCGCCTTGCTGCTCGCGGCAGGCCCCGCGCGGGCGGGCCCGCCCTATGTCACCGACGATCCGCAGCCGACCGAGCATGGCCATTGGGAAATCTATGTCTTCGGCGCCGGAGAAGGCGCGCGCGGAGACTGGGACGGCGCGGGCGGGCTCGACCTCAATTACGGCGCGGTGAAGGATGTGCAGCTGACTGCGACGCTGCCGCTCGCCTTTTCCCATGAGGCGGGGCGCGGCACCCGGTCGGGGGTCGGCGACCTCGAGATCGGCGTCAAATACCGCTTCCTGCACCAGGAGGAGACCGGGCTCGACGTCGCGGTCTTCCCGCGCATCATCCTGCCCACCGCCGGACGCGAGTTCGGCAGCAGGCGGGTGCGCCTGCTGCTTCCGGTCTGGGCGCAGAAGGATTTCGGGCCCTGGTCGCTGTTCGGCGGCGGAGGCTATTCGATCAATCCGGGCGCCGGGAGCCGGAACGCCTGGCAGGCCGGCCTGGCCGTCACCCGCACGTTCTCGGACCGCCTGTCGCTCGGCGCCGAAGCGACGATCGAGGGGCCCGACGCCGCCGGGGCGGGCAGAACGGCCGGCTTCGGCCTGGGCGGCATCTACAAGCTCGGCGGCCCCTCCTCCTTGCTCTTTTCGGTCGGGCCGGTGCACGAGCATCGCGGCCCGACGGGATGGCGCGGCTACGCGGCGCTCGGCCTCGGCTTCTGAATCGGAAAAGGACCCCGCCCTGATGACTCCCGACGAACGCGAGCGCAGCCTGGCCGACAGCAAGGTCCCGGCCGTCACCTTGGGTTTCTGGATCGTCAAGATTCTCGCCACCACGCTCGGCGAGACGGGCGGCGACAGCGTGTCGATGAGCTGGCTCGGCGAGACCACGCCCGACGCCGCCCAGTCTCCCCTCAACGGCTATCTGGTCGGCACCGCGATTTTCCTGACGATCTTCCTGCTGCTCGCGGCCTGGCAGATCCGGACGCGCCGCTTCCATCCGTTGCTCTATTGGGCGACGATCGTCGCTTCGACCACCGCCGGCACGACGATGGCCGATTTCGCCACCCGTTCGCTCGGCATCGGCTATGCCGGCGGCTCGGCCTTGCTGCTCGCTTTGTTGCTAGCGACGCTGGGGGCGTGGAAGTGGGCGACCGGCACGATCCGGGTCGAGGCCGTGCGCGAGCCCAAGAGCGAGGCCTTCTATTGGCTGACCATCACCTTCTCGCAGACCCTGGGCACGGCGCTGGGGGATTGGGTGGCCGACACCAACGGGCTCGGCTTCGGCGGCGGCGCCCTTTTCTTCGGCGCGTTGCTGGCGATCCTCGCCGCCTTCTATTTCTGGAGCCGCGTCGACCGCGTCCTGCTGTTCTGGGCCGCCTTCATCCTGACCCGCCCGCTCGGCGCCACCGTCGGCGACCTGCTCGACAAGCCCATCGAACACGGCGGCCTCGCCTTCAGCCGCCCCGTCGCCAGCGCGGTGCTGGCGATCGCCATCCTCGCCCTCGTGCTCCTGCTCCCGCAGCGGGCCGGACGCCATCCGGCGAGCGGCGACCGCGATTGATCAAAGCCCGTCGGGGCCGCTCAAGCGGACGACGAGCGGCCGGTCGGCGGGAAGGCCCCGCACGGCGCCGCGCAGGATGTCGAGCCGCGAGGGCGGCCGCGGCGCGCTCCAGCTGCCTCGCACGAAGGCCCGCCACTGCGTCGCCGGCGCCGGCCACGAAGCCTTCACGACAGGCGGCTGCGCCGCCGCCAACAAACCCGCCAGGATCATCATGGTACACCCCCCGGTTACCGCCATGCGCGGGTTCTGAACGAACAAGGTAAACGGGCCGTTAACGACGTTGCTCGGGGTCGAGCCGCTTCGGGCCGGTCAGAGCCGCAATCCCCAGCGGGGTCCCAGATGGACCATCGCCGCGTAGAGCGCGGCAGTCAGGACGCAGCCGAGCGTGAGCGCCAGCCAGAAGGAATGGCCGTGGCGCAGCATCCTGGGGACGAGCAGGAACATCGGCAGCGACGGCAGCACGAACCAGAAGGTCGCCTCGGCGTGCGCCGCCATCCGCGCGGGGTCGTGCGTGTCGCGCCACAGCCAGATCATGCCGAGCACCGAGACCAGAGGCAGCGAGGCGATCAGCCCGCCCCAGCCGGGATGGCGCCGGGCGACCTCGGACACGGTCGCGACGATGATGCCCGAGAGCAGGGCCTTGACGATCAGATAGTACATCCGTGCCGACTTAGGTGCGGCGCCGCGCGGGCGCTACCCCTCCCCCACCGCCGGGAGGCTGAGATAATGGAGCCGCCGCACTTCCCGGCGGCCGCGCACCACGGTGTCGAGGATCAGGCCGGCGAAGAAGCTCAAGGCGGCGAGGATGATGAGGCCGGTGGCGAGGATCGCCGTCGGGAAGCGCGGGACGAGGCCCGTCTTGGCGTAGGTGATGGCGAGCGGCACGGCGAGGACCACCGCCAGCGCCGCCAGCAGCAGGCCGAAGCCGCCGTAGAACAGCACCGGGCGCTCGATCCGGAACAGATGCAGGATCGTCCGCATGATCCGCCAGCCGTCGGGCCAGGTCGAGAGCTTGGACTGCGAGCCTTCCGGGCGGGCGCCGTAGGCCGTCACCACCTCGCCGACCGGCATGGCGAGCTCGAGCGCGTGGACGCTGATCTCGGTCTCGGTCTCGAAGCCGCGCGACAGCGCCGGGAACGACTTGGCGAAGCGCCGCGAGAAGACCCGGTAGCCGGAGAAGATGTCGCTGAACGTGCGGCCGAACAGGCTGGCGAGGAGGCCGGTGAACAGCTTGTTGCCGAGCCGGTGGCCGCGCCGATAGGCGTCCTCGACCTCGCTGGCGCGCGCGCCGACCACCATGTCGAGCCGCTCGTCGACCAGCCGGGCGATCAGCGCCGGCGCCGCCGCGGCGTCGTAGGTCGCGTCTCCGTCGGCCATGAGGTAGATGTCGGCTTCGACGTCGGCGAACATGCGGCGGACGACGTGGCCCTTACCCTGCATCCGCTCCGAGCGGACGATCGCGCCGGCCGCCGCGGCGACCTCGCGGGTGCGGTCGGTCGAATTGTTGTCGTAGACGTAGATCGCGGCGTCGGGGAGCGCGGCGCGGAAGGCGGCGACGGTCCGGGCGACCGCCGCCTCCTCATTGTAGCAGGGCAGCAGCACGGCGACCCGAAAAGCGGGCGCGGCAATGTCGGACATGTCGTCGCCCCCCTTCCCCCGGCCCCCGATCAGGCCTTCTTCGCGGCCGGCTTCTTCGCCTTGGGCTTGGGCTCCGCTTCAGCCTCCGCCTTGGGTTCCGCCTTCGGCTTGGCGGCCTTGGCCGCCTTCGCCTTGGGCTCGGCCTCCGCCTTGGCCGGCTTCGCCTTGAGCTCGGCCTTCGCCTTCGCGGCCTTCTTGGCCTTGGGCTTGGCCTCGTCGCCATGGTCGTGGCCGCAGCCCGGGCCATGGACGTGCTCGCCGTCGCCGAGGTCGGTCGATTCGATCTCGGCCTCGAGCGCCTCGCGGCTTACAATCCGGTCGCTGATCTCGGCCCTCGAAAACAGCAGGTCGCAGACCTTGTCCTCGAACAAGGGCGCCCGCAATTGCGCGGCGGCCATCGGCTCGGAGCGCACATATTCGACGAACCGCTCGCGATCCTCGGGGCGATATTGCTGAGCGGCCTGCATGAGCAGCTGGTTCATCTCGGCCTCGCTGACCTCGACGCCGTTGCGCTGGCCGATCTCGGAGAGGAGCAGGCCGAGCCGCACCCGGCGCTCGGCGATGGAATGATAGTCGCCGCGCTCGGCTTCCATCTCGGCCCGCGCCTTGGCCGGATCCTCTTCCTGGTCCGCCTCCTGCTCGAGCTGGCGCCAGATCTGCGCGAACTCGGCCTCGACCATCGAGGGCGGCACCTCGAAATCGTGCGCGGCGGCGAGCTGGTCGAGCAATTTGCGCTTCATGTGGGTGCGCGTCAGCCCGTTCAGCTCCTGCTCGATCTGGCCCTTCACGAGGCCGCGCAGCTGCTCGAGGCTCTCGAGCCCCATCGCCTGCGCGAAGGCGTCGTCGATCGCCGTCTCGTTGGCGACCTGCACCTCGGCGACGGTCACCTCGAACACCGCGTCACGGCCCTTCAGATAAGCGACCGGATAATCCTCGGGGAACGTCACCTTGACGGTGCGCGAATCATTGGCCTTGGCGCCGACGAGCTGGTCCTCGAAGCCGGGGATCAGCCGCCCGGAGCCCAATTCGACGCGCATCCCCTCGCCCTGGCCGCCCTCGAACGGCTCGCCGCCGACCTTGCCCTCGAAGTCGATGACGACGAGGTCGCCGAGCGCCGCCTTGTGGGCCTTGCCCGCCGGCGCGAAGCTCTTCTGGCCGCCGGCGATCTGGGCGAGCTGCGCCTCGACTTCGGTGTCGGTCGGCTCGGCGGTCAGCCGCTCGAGCTTCAGCCGCTCGATCCGGGGCTCGGGCACGTCGGGGAGCGTCTCGAGCTCGACCGTCACCACCGCGTCCTTGCCCGGGCCGCCATCCTCGAGCGCGACGGCCGGCTGCATCGCCGGGCGCAGCTTGCGCTCGGCCATCAATTGCTGGACGCCGTCCTGCACCGCGCTGTTCAGCGCTTCCTGCTCCATCGCCGGGCCATGCATCTTGCGCAGAAGGTTGGGCGGCACCTTGCCGGGGCGGAAGCCGGGCATGCGGATCTGCGGCGCGACCCGCTTCAGCTCGCCGTCGACGCGGGCGTCGATGTCCTTGCGCGCGATGGTGATCCGGTAGGCCCGCTTCAGGCCCTCGTTCAACGTCTCGACAGTCTGCATGATCTTGCTGGCTCTACTTTCTGGCGTCTAGGCGGATAATTCACCGGCCGGCGCGCGGCCGGCCGCCGGCCGCGGCGGGGGAGCGGGCGGACTGGTGCGGGCGAAGGGATTCGAACCCCCACATCTTGCGATACCAGGACCTAAACCTGGCGCGTCTACCAGTTCCGCCACGCCCGCCGGGCCGCCGGTCGCGCGGGGATATAGCAGGGTGTCCGGGGAGGGCAAGGGATGCGTCGGCGGGGGACTCGTCCGTCATTCCGGCGGAGGCCGAAGGCGGGAATCCATGAACCCAGTCGTGCGAGGCGTCGTGCGGCGGTGTTCGTGGATGCCGGATCAAGTCCGGCATGACGCTTCAGGGCGCCTAGCGAGGGGGACAGCGGGCTGTCCCCCTCGGCCGATCGCGCCTTCGCCTAGCGGGCGCGGTGGCGTTCGTAGGTTTGCAGGCAATGGTCGGTGATGGTGCGGGTGCAGGCCGGATAGGAGGTCGTGTCGGCCATCGGCTGGCCGGTCGCCGGATCGAGCAGCGGGCCGCCCATCGCCTCGCCGGTGCCGGCGACGCCGTTCCAGCCGGCCGGGACGATCGCCGCCGCGGAGATGACCGGGATGCCGCGCGCGTCGCGCTCGGGGTTGGCGTTGCTCGGCTGCACGACCGGATCGCTCGCGGGGACGGAAGCGGTGACGAGGGCGGCGTCCGGCTGAACGTCGGCCGGCGGGACGTTGGCGTCCGGCATCGTCGTGCCGCCGCCGACGTCCTGTTCCCAGGCGGCGGTGGCGAGGCCGTCGCCGTCATAAGCGGGGGCCTGGGCCAAAGCGGTGCCGCTCGTCATCAGCGCCAAAGCGAATGCGAAAGTCTTCATCACGCTCACTCCTCGTTCGAGAATCCCGCTGGGGCGCGCGGCGCGTTTCGGGCCGTCGGGCGCAGGGTGCGGGAATGAGGTCAAAACGGGCCGGCGGCGGCTTCTATCCGCCCCTCCCCGCGCGGTGCGACGAGCCGGGCGAATCGCCGGTCCGGAACAAGCGAGGCCCGCGCGGGGCGACATCCGAAACGGACCTCACCGGCATCCGGAACCGACCATTCCTAGAATGTCGCCGCGGCGGCCGCGGGCTCATCATCCCGCCGCGAATCGTAAAGGGGGAATTAGCGATGATAAACAAGCGTCTCGCGGCGTGCGCGCTGCTGCTCGTGCCGGCTCCGGCTTGGGCCCAGGCTCCCGCGGGGGCGCCGCTCGCGCCGATCGCGGCGCCGACCGGCACCAACGCCGTGCTGCGGGTGGGGACCGAAGTGCCGCTGCGGCTGTCCGAAGAGCTCACCACCCAGGGCAAGCAGCTGCGCGTCGGCCAGCGCTTCCGGATGGAGACGGCCGAGCCGGTGATCGTCCAGGGCGTCACCGTCATCCCGGTCGGCAGCCCGGCGGTCGGCGAGATCACCGACGTGCGCAACAAGGGCATGTGGGGCAAATCGGGCCATCTCGCCGCCCACATCCTCTACGTCACGGTCAACGGGCGGCAGATCCGGCTGACCGGCACGTTCGACGACAAAGGCGTGGCGGGCGGCGTCGGCGCGGCGGTGGTGTCCGCCGTGGTGTTCCTCCCGGCCGGCTTCTTCATGACCGGGACCAGCGCCAAGGTGCCGATGGGGGCGACGGTCAAGGCCTTCATCGACGAGGACGTGCCGCTCGCCATCGCCGCCGCGCCCGTGGCGCCGCTCGCGGTCGGCGCGGCGCCGGCGGCGATGCCGGTCTCGGGGCCGGTCTCGGGGCCGGTCTCGGCGCCGGCGAACGGCGGCCAGCCCCGCTAAGCGGCGGCGCGCCGTTCAGGCGAGGTTCGGACGCGGCGTGCGAGGGTGCGTTGACAGAGGCGGCGCGTCCGCCGAAGATGGAAGCAAGATGATCCAGGCGAAGACCAGCCCCGTAGTTCCGGCCGCCGCCGCCGCGGCGCCTTATTATTACGCCCGCACGCCATACGGACGGGGAACCTAGCG
>JBJMTY010000048.1:0-5917 GCA_045811445.1 Allosphingosinicella sp.
CGACCCATGGCGGCATCTGGCTCGCGGCGCCGGGCGGCGAGGTGCGGGCGCTGGGGCGGGGCGAGGCGATCGCGCGGGCGGCGGAGACGCCGGCGATCATGCTCAACGCGCCTCTGGTCGGCCAGCGGCTCGGCTATCCCGACCTTTCGGGGCTCGACCTGCTCGAGCTGTTCGCCTTCGTCCACCCCGCCCGCTTCGCCGTGCCTACGCCCAAGGGCATGGCCGAGGCGCTCGGGCTCGATCCGCCGGCGTCCGACGCCGAGGCGGCGCCGTTCCTGCTCCGCGCGGCCGAGGCCCTGCTGGGTCGGCTCGCCGGCGACTGGCCGGAGCGCGAAGGCGCCTGGGCCTCGGCCCAGTCGCTCGGCCGCCTGCGCTGGACCTGGGCCGGGCCCGTCGCCCAGCGGCTGAACCGGCCCGAGCGCGACGAACGCTGGCTCTTCTCGCGCCTGCCCGAATGGGAGGAGACGAACGGCCGGCCGCCGCCCGCCACCGTGCGGCTCGATCCGGCCGAGGCGGTGGCGCGGCTCGCCCATTTGGTCGGCGAGGGCGCCGAGGTCCGCCAGGGCCAGCGCGATTATGCCGCCGCCGCCGCCGGCATGTTCGCCCCCCGCGAAGCGCGCGACCGCCCGAACCTGCTGCTCGCCGAGGCCGGCACCGGGATCGGCAAGACTTTGGGCTATCTCGCGCCGGCATCGCTGTGGGCCGAGCAGGCGGACGGCGCGGTCTGGGTCTCGACCTACACCAAGGCGCTGCAGCGCCAGCTCGACCGCGAAGGCGCGCGGCTGTTTCCCGACGCGGCCGAGCGGCGCAAGAAGGTGGTGATCCGCAAGGGGCGCGAGAATTATCTGTGCCTGCTGAACCTCGAGGACGCCTTGCAGGGCGGCTTTGCCGGCCGCGCCGCGATCCTCGCCCAGCTGGTCGCGCGCTGGGCCGGCTATTCGAAGGACGGCGACATGGTCGGCGGCGACCTGCCGGGCTGGCTGCCCAGCCTGTTCCGCCGCGCCGGCGCGACCGCGCTCACCGACCGGCGCGGCGAGTGCGTCTTCGCCGGCTGCCCGCATTATCGAAAATGCTTCATCGAGCGGGCGGCGCGGGCCAGCCAGGACGCCGACCTGGTCATCGCCAACCACGCCCTCGTCATGGTCAACGCCGCGCGCGGGCGGGTGAGCGGCAACGCCCCCACCCGCATCGTCTTCGACGAAGGCCATCATCTGTTCGACGCGGCCGATTCGACCTTCGCCGCCGCGCTCACCGGGCAGGAAGCGATCGAGATGCGGCGCTGGATCGTGGGGCCGGAAGGCAAGAGCCGCGGGCGCCGGCGCGGCCTCTCGGCGCGGCTGATGGACGTCGCCTCCTACGACGAGGCCGGCGCCGCCGCGCTCGACGCCGCGGTGCAGGCCGCCCAGCTCCTCCCCGCCGATTCGTGGCTCGGCCGGATCGCCGAGGGGCTGCCGTTCGGACCGGTCGAGAAACTGCTCGCGGCGGTGCGGGGCAGTGTCTACGCGCGCGCCACCGCCCAGGACGCGGGCTACGGGATCGAGACCGAGATGGCGGAGCTCGACGGCGCCATCGTCGAAGCCGCCGCCCCCGCGGTCGAGGCGCTGGAGCTGCTGCTCCGCCCCCTCGTCGCGCTCGGCAACCGGCTGCAGGCGGTGCTGGAGGACGCGCCCGACTGGCTCGACGGCGCGGCGCGGGCGCGGATCGAAGGCGCGCTCGGCGGCCTCGCCTGGCGGACGCAGACGCTGACGGCCTGGATCGGCCTCGCCGGCCGGATCGGCGGGCCGGCCGATCCGGACTATGTCGATTGGCTGGCGGTCGAGCGGGTCGACGGGCGCGAATATGATATCGGGCTCCACCGCCGCTGGCTCGACCCGACCCGGCCGCTCGCAGAGACGGTGCTGAAGCCGGCGCACAGCGTCGTCGTCACCTCCGCCACCCTGCGCGGCGCCGAAGGATGGGAAGCGGCGGAAGCGCGGACCGGCGCCTGCCATGTCGGCGGCGCGGCGCGGTTCGAGGCGGCGAGCCCGTTCGACTATCGCGCCAATGCCGAAGTGATCGTCGTCACCGACGTCAAGCGCGGCGACATCCCCCAGCTCGCCGGCGCCTACGCCCGGCTGATCGAGGCGGCCGAAGGCGGCACGCTCGGCCTGTTCACGGCGATCCAGCGATTGAAGGCGGTGCATGCGCGGATCGCCGACCGGCTCGCCCGGGCCGGGCTGCCGCTCTACGCCCAGCATGCCGATCCGATCGACACCGGCACGCTGGTCGACATCTTCCGCGACGATCCCCACGCGTCGCTGCTCGGCACCGATGCCTTGCGCGACGGCGTCGATGTGGCGGGCGAATCGCTGCGGCTGGTGGTGATGGAAGGCGTGCCCTGGCCGCGGCCGACCGTGCTCCACGCGGCGCGGCGGGCGGCGGGCGGCGGCAGCGCCTATGACGACCGCGTCGTCCGCGCCCGCCTGGCCCAGGCGTTCGGGCGCCTGATCCGCCGCGAAGGCGACCGCGGCGCGTTCGTCTTGCTCTCCGCCGCCACGCCGACCCGGTTGCTCGCCGCCTTCCCGCCCGGCGTCGCCGTCCACCGCCTGCCGCTAGACCAGGCGATCGCGCGGGTGAGATCCCGACTTTCAACCCCTTCGTCTTTCGGGCATCAGGCCGGACCCGAGAGGCTGCCCGAAGAGGCGCGATGAAGACGCTGACTCTGCTGCGCCACGCCAAATCGGGCTGGGACGACCCGATCGCGCGCGATTTCGACCGGCCGCTGAACCCGCGCGGGCGGCGGGCGGCGCGGGCGGTGGCGCGCGAGATGCACCGGCTCGGCCTCGCCTACGACCTCGTCCTCGCTTCCCCCGCGCGGCGCGTCGTCGAGACGATCGAGGAAATCGAGCCTGTGTTCGGCGCGCTCCACCCGCATTTCGAGCGCGACATCTACCTCGCGCCGCCCGAGCGCCTGCTCGAGCTCGTCCGCCACGCCGACGAGGGCGCCACTCGCGTGCTGATCGTCGGCCACAATCCCGGGCTGGAGAGCCTCGCTTTGGCTTTGACCGGGGCGGGCGCCCTGCGCGACGACCTCGAGGAGAAATACCCGACCGCCACCTTGGCCGAGATCGCGTTGCCGGTGGGCCAATGGGCGGAAGTAAGCGAGGGCATGGGGGCGCTCAGCCGCTTCGTCCGGCCTCGCGACCTGGATCCCGATCTGGGTCCGGAAGGCTAGGCTAGGTCGGCTTCGAGCGCGTCGGCGAGCGTCTGGCGGATGGCGCGCAGGGCCTCGAACGGAAAGGCGGGGCCTGGCGGGGCGGAAGCCGCCGCCGGCGAGGGCGCGGCTTGCCCGTCCGGCTCGGCCGCGGCGCCGGCCAGCAATTGCTGGACGCCGCGGATCGTGTAGCCGTCCTGGCTCAGCAGCCGGTGGATGCGGTGGGCGAGGGTGACGTCGGCGGGCCGGTAATAGCGGCGGTTGCCGGCGCGCTGGAGCGGCTTGAGCTGCGGGAAGCGCGTCTCCCAATAGCGCAGGATGTGCTGGGGCACGCCGAGATCGGCGGCAAGCTCGCCGATCGTGCGGAAGGCCTGGTCGCTCTTGCCGGCGAGGGCCATGCTTTGCCTCAGCCGCTCTTGGCGATGCGCTCGCGCATGATCTGGCTGGCGCGGAAGGTGAGGACGCGGCGGGGCGCGATCGGCACCTCGACGCCGGTCTTGGGGTTGCGGCCGACCCGCTCCCCCTTGTCGCGCAGGATGAAGCTGCCGAAGCCCGAAATCTTGACGTTCTGCCCGTCCGACAGCGCGGCGCACATATGGTGAAGGATGCGCTCGACCAGCCCCGCCGATTCGGCGCGCGACAGGCCGATCTCGTGATGGACGACGTCGGCGAGGTCCGCCCGCGTCAAAGTACCGGCATCGACCCGTCTGATCGTCCCTGCATCGGCCATTGTCTTCCTCCCTCCCCAGAAGGCTTTCAGGTGAAAAGCATAGTCCAGCTTCGGCGCATGTGCAAACCGGCCGCGCGGCGAGGCGCCCGCCGCGCCGGGCGGCCCGAACGCCTCACCAATATGGGTTAGAAGCGCACGACGGCCGCGCCCCAGGTGAAGCCGCCGCCCATCGCCTCGAGCACGACGAGTTGGCCGGGGCGGATGCGCCCGTCCTTGACCGCCGTGTCGAGGGCGAGCGGAACGGAGGCGGCGGAGGTGTTGGCGTGCTGGTCGACGGTGACCACGACCCGCGCCGGATCGAGCCCGAGCTTCTTCGCGGTCGCGTCGAGGATGCGCTTGTTGGCCTGGTGCGGGACCACCCAGTCGATCTCGCCGGCATGGTGGCCGGCGGCTTCCAGCGTCTCGGTCAGCACCGCCGCGAGGTTGACGACGGCGTGGCGGAACACCTCCTTGCCCTTCATGCGCAGCTTGCCGACCGTGCCGGTCGTCGAGGGGCCGCCGTCGACGTAGAGCAGGTCGTTGTGGCGCCCGTCGGCGTGGAGGCGGGTGGCGAGCACGCCCTTGTCCCCGCCTTCCTGCGCCTCGAGCAGGATCGCGCCGGCGCCGTCGCCGAACAGCACGCAGGTCGCCCGGTCCTCCCAGTCGAGGATGCGGCTGAACGTCTCGGCGCCGATGACCAGCGCGTAATCGGCCATGCCGCCCTTGATCATGTTGTCGGCGACAGAGAGGGCATAGAGGAAACCGGTGCAGACGGCGGCGACGTCGAAGGCGATGCAATCGTCGATGCCGAGCGCGGTCTGCACCCGGGTCGCGGAGGCCGGGAAGGTCTGGTCGGGCGTCGCCGTGGCGAGGACGATGAGGCCGACCTTGTCGGCGGTGACGCAGGCCGATTCGAGCGCCTTGCGGGCGGCCTCGGTGGCGAGCGTCGCCGTCGTCTCGCCGTCGGCGGCGATGTGGCGGGCATGGATCCCGGTCCGCTCGACGATCCATTCGTGGGTGGTGTCGATCCGCTCGGCGAGCTCGGCGTTGGTGACGCGGCGCGGCGGCAAGGCCGAGCCGGTGCCGACGATGACCGAGCGCCGGCTCATTGCGCGGCCGCCGGGGTGCGATGGGCGGCGATGCGATCGAGATCCTCGACGATCTTGCGGGTGAGATCCTCGCGCACCATCCGCGCGGCGACGCGGATGGCGTTGGCGACGCCGTTGTCGGTGGCGCTGCCGTGGCTCTTCACGACGAGGCCGTTCAGCCCGAGGAAGACCGCGCCGTTGTGGTTGTTGGGGTCGAGATGGTGCTTGAGCAGCTCGGTCGCGGGCCGCGAGATCAGGAAGCCGATCTTCGAGCGCACCGACGACGTGAAGGCGCGGCGTAGCAGGTCGGTGACGAAGCGGGCGGTCCCTTCCAGCGACTTGAGCGCGATGTTGCCGGAGAAGCCGTCGGTCACCACCACGTCGACGTCGCCGCGCGACAATTTGTCGCCCTCGATGAAGCCGTCGAAGCTCATGCCGAGATAGTCGGCGTCGCGCAGCACGGCGGCGGCGTCCTTCAATTCGTCGGTGCCCTTCATCTCCTCGGTGCCGATGTTGAGCAATTGGACGCGCGGCCGCTCGAGGTCGAGCACGACTCGCGCATAGGCGGCGCCCATCACCGCGAACTGGACGAGGTTGCGGGCGTCCGATTCGGTGTTGGCGCCGAGATCGAGCATGACGAGGTCGTTGGCGCCGAGCGTCGGCAGCAAGGCGGCGAGGGCGGGGCGGTCGATGCCGGGCATGGTGCGCAACGCCAGCTTCGACATCGCCATCAGCGCGCCGGTATTGCCGCCGGAGACCGCGGCCTGGGCCTGGCCTTCCTTCACGGCGGCGATCATGCGGCCCATCGAGGTCGTCTTGGCGCGGCGGATCGCCTGGCTCGGCCGGTCCTCCCCGCCGATCGTCTCAGGGCAATGGACGATCTCGCTGACCGCGGCGAGGCCGGGGCGCGCGGCAAGCTCGCGCGCG
>JBJMTY010000049.1:0-2725 GCA_045811445.1 Allosphingosinicella sp.
GGCATCGTAGCCGCCGAAGCCGATCTCGTTGCGGCGCAGAGCGCCGCGATCGAGCCACAATGTGGAGCGGGTGAGGCGCTTGAGGAAGGTGCGGTCGTGGCTGATGACGATGAAGGCGCCGGTGTAGCGGCCGAGCCAGTCCTCGAGCCATTCGATCGCGGCGAGATCGAGATGGTTGGTGGGCTCGTCGAGCAGCAGCACGTCGGGGTCCTGCGCCAAAGCGCGGGCGATCGCCGCCCGCCGCCGCTCGCCGCCCGAGGCGGTCGCGGCGGGGCGGTCGAGATCGATGCCGAGCTGGCCGGCGATCGCGTCCACCTGGTGCGGGGCGGGGGCGCCGGGGCCGTGCAGGGCGAAGGCGCGCAGCGTCTCGAAGCCTTCCACCGGCGGGTCCTGCTCGAGCAGGACGACGCGGGTGCCGGGCTGGATCGTCCGCCGCCCCTCGTCGGTCTCGATCAGGTCGGCGAGGCATTTGAGCAAGGTGGTCTTGCCGGCGCCGTTGCGGCCGATCAGCGCCAGCCGGTCGCGCGCGCCGACGAACAGATCGAGGCCGCGGAACAGCCAGCCGGAGCCCTGGACGAGGCCGAGATTTTCATAAGCGAGGACGGGCGCGGCCATGACCGCGGCCAGATAGAGGCGCGGCCGCCCCGCGTCACCCCCTCAGGCGAGCGGCGGCCCCGGATAGGCGGTGGGCGCAATGTGGGCGCCCGGCGAACCGGCGGCGACCCAATCGTAGAGCGAGAGGCCGAGCGGGCTGCGCGCGACGAGCTCGGCGATCAGCTGGCCGCCGACGATCACGGCAATGCCGAGCAGCCAGGCCGGATGGACGCGGCCGCCCCGGCGGCGGTCCGCCACCATCCCCCAGATCGGGAAGGCGAGCGACGCGGCCACCGCGACCTCGCCGGCATAGGGGATGAGCAAGGGCATGGGCAGCAGCCGGCCGATGCCGTTGCCGGTGAACGCCGCCATGCCGCAGAACATCAGCCGCCGGTGCCAGTCGGTCCGCCGCCGCAGCCGGATCGCCGCCCCGACCAGGACGACGAAGCTGGTCAGGATCATCGTGTCGAAGCTCAGGAAGTAGATCGGCGTGAAGAAGAAGGGCACGGCGCCGCGCCGCACCATCGCGACGATGACGTAGAGGGCGGCGACGATCATCGCGGGCACCAGCACCGCCGACACCCGGCCGAGCTTCTTGTGGACGGCGACGTTGCCTGTCGCGACAAGGGCGTTCTGGGTGACGTAGAGCATCAGGAAGCTCATGAAGAGCACGCCGTGGACGTGGACGGAGATCGGCGAGAAGATCGTCGACCGGCCCATGATCGCGTTCAGCGAGAAGCCCGCGACGATGACGATGGCCATCGCCACCGCCGAGGTCATGAAGAACCGCTCCTCCGCCGTGGCGCGGCGCGGGGCGGCCTGGGTCGCCAAGGTTGCCATCGATTTCCCTCCCGAGGAATGCGGGCTGCTTATGGGCCGTCGCTATCGGGCGGCGCAATGCCCCAGGCTTGGCGCCCCGCGCCACGGGATTTGCCCGCAAAGTTTGGGACCGACCCGCACAAATGCGCCGCGGGACGCGGGGTCAGGCGGCGCGGGGGACGATCCGGTCCAGCTCGCTGCCCCGCGCGCGGCGTACTTCTTCCAGATCGTAGTCGTTCTGCAGGCGGAGGAAGAAGCCCTCAGACATACCGAAATAGCGGGCGAGGCGCAGGTCGATGTCGGCTTCCACTCTAGTGCGGGCATCGAGGAGGGCGTTCAGCGCCTCGAGGGGGATTCCTGCTCCTTCGCTGACTTCTGCGACCGGTATCTCGCGACCGATCAGGAAATCCTCACGCAAAACCTCGCCCGGGTGGACGTTGTCCAGCCAGTCCTCATCCTCTGTGGTAGTCCTCGATCCCGACATTGTCGGTAGCTCCGTCGTCCCAGTTGAAGCAGATTCGCCACTGGTCGTTGATCCGGATGCTATACCGCGGAGGCGCGGTGCCTTTCAATTGCTCAAGGCGATTGCCTCTCGGCACTGTCATATCGCCGAGTCGCTCCACTGCGTTGAGCTGACGAAGCTTACGCCGAGCGGTGCGCTGGATGTCCGTCGGAAGCCTGCGGCTTCGCCGTCCGCTCCAAATGCGCTCGGTTTCTGGGTCGGCGAAGCTGCGGATCATGGCTGCCTCTCTTAAACTGGCAGCCTCCTATGAATCTACGATTTGGCTCCTACGCAACAGTTATCTTCGATACTTTTGTCTGGGGCAAAAATAACGCGAAAATAACTGTGGATTACCGCCGTCCCCCCATCCGCTTGCCCATCCGCATCTGCTGCTGCTTGCCGTAGCGGGTCTTGCGGGTGCCCGGCTTGCCTTCGGTCGAATTGCCCAGCAGCGGCGCCTTTTTCTCGTGGTCCGGTATCCCCAGCTCGTCGGCTTCCAGGCGCCGTATCTCGTCGCGGAGGCGCCCGGCTTCCTCGAATTCGAGGTCGGATGCGGCCTTGCGCATCCTCTGCTCCAGATCCTGGATATAGGCGCGAAGGTTATGGCCGACGAGGTGCGGCGCGCCTTCGTCGCCGGTGTCGACGACCACCGAGTCGCGCTGCGAGACGTCGGCGAGGATATCGGAGATGTTGCGCTTGATCGTCGTCGGCGTGATGCCGTGCGCGACATTGTACGCCGTCTGTTTCTCGCGACGGCGATCGGTCTCGTTCATCGCGCGCTCGATCGATCCCGTGATCGAGTCCGCATAA
>JBJMTY010000050.1:0-9415 GCA_045811445.1 Allosphingosinicella sp.
ACCCGGAGACGCCGCGCGCCGCCATGGAGCGGGCGATCGACGCGGATGAGGCGACCCGGCTCTACGGCCGGATGGGCCCGGGGCGCGAGATCAGCGGCGGCTCGGCGGGCAACACCGCGGCGGGCGTCGCCATGCTCGGCGGCCGCGCCGGCTTCGTCGGCCAGGTCGCCGCCGACCAATTGGGCGACGTCTACCGCCACGACATCAGCTCGCTGGGCATCGAGTTCACGACGCCCGCGTCGAACGGCGAAGTGCCCACGGCGCGCTGCCTCATCCTGGTCACGCCCGACGCCCAGCGGACGATGAACACCTTCCTCGGCGCCGCGCAGCTGCTGACGCCCGACGCCATCGACGAGGCGCAGGTGAAGGACGCCGCCATCCTCTACCTCGAAGGCTATTTGTGGGACCCGGAGACGCCGCGCGCCGCCATGGAGCGGGCGATCGACGCGGCGCGGGCGGCGGGCCGCAAGGTCGCCTTCACCTTGTCCGACAGCTTTTGCGTCGACCGCCACCGCGACGGCTTCAACGCCCTCATCGACAGCGGCCGGCTCGACATCCTGTTCGCCAACGAGGCGGAGATCGTCTCGCTGACCGGCGAGGCGGATTTCGACGCCGCCGTCGCCGCCGCGGCGGGGCGCGTGCCGCTGCTGGTGGTAACGCGCAGCGAGAAGGGCGCGGTCGCGGTCGAGGGCGGCGAGCGGGTCGACGTGGCGGCCGAGCCCGTGGACGCGGTGATCGACACGACCGGGGCGGGCGACCTGTTCGCCGCCGGCTTCCTCACCGGCCACGCCCAGGGGCGCTCCAACCGCGACAGCCTGGTCATGGGCGCCGTCGCCGCCGCCGAGGTCATCTCGCATTACGGCGCCCGGCCCGAGGCCGATCTCGAGGCGCTGGTCGAGACCCGGCTCGGCTGAACGAAAAAGGGCCGGGATGACCCGGCCCTTTCCCTTTTATCGGCGCGATGCTCAGTGGGTGCCCGGCACCGGCGGATCGAGATCCTCATAGGCTTCCGGCTCGGCGACATCGATGATCCCCCGGCCGACATGGCTGCGCCCGCGGCTGTAGAGGAAGTAGACGAGCAGGCCGACCGCGCCCCAGGCCGGCAGGACCAGGATCGCCACCAGCGGAAGGTAGAGATAGAGGCCGAGGCAGCCGGCGATGGCGATCGGCGCCACCAGCCCGACGAGCGGCGTGCGGAACGGCCGGTGGCGGGCGGGATCGGACCTGCGCAGCACCAGCACCGAGACCGCGACCATCGCGAACGCGAACAAGGTGCCCGAGTTCGAATAGTCGGCGAGCTTGCCGACCGGCAGGAAGGCGGCGGCGAGCGTCACGCCGACGCCGGTCACCGCCGTCACGATGTGCGGCGTGTGGAACTTCGGATGGACGGTGGCGAGCTTCTCCGGCAGCAGGCCGTCGCGGGCCATGACGAAGAAGATGCGGGTCTGGCCGAACATCATCATCAGCACGACCGACGGGAGCGCCAGGAAGGCCGCCACGCCGATCAAGTCGCCGATCCGCTGCCAGCCGATCGAGCGCAGCACGTGGGCGAGCGCCTCATGGCTGCAGGCGAGCGGCTCGGTGACGCCGCTGGCGACCATCCGCGCGCACTGGGCGGCGAGCTCGGGCGTGCCCGGCGCCAGCACTTCGCCGTTCGGACCGGCGACCGGCTGGGCGCCGATCGCGCCGGTCGCACCGGCGGCGACGAGCAGATAGAAGACGGTGCAGATGAGCAGCGAGCCGATCAGGCCGATCGGCACGTTGCGCTGCGGGTTCTTGGTCTCCTCCGCCGCGGTCGAGACCGCGTCGAAGCCGACATAGGCGAAGAAGATCGAGGAGGCGGCGCCGACGACGCCGATCGTCCCCCAGCCATTGGGCACGAAGGGGTGGAAATGCTCGCCCTTCAGCACCGGCAGAGTGAGGAAGATGAAGACGGTGAGCGCCGTCACCTTGATGGCGACGAGCACGGCGTTGAACCGCGCGCTCTCCTTGGTGCCGAGAATGAGGAGGCCGGTGACGAGCAAGGCGATGACCATCGCCGGCACGTTGACGACGCCGCCCTGGCTCGGCCCGACCGCGAGCGCGGTCGGGAAATCGACTCCCCAGCTTCGGATCAGGCCGACCGCGTAGCCGGACCAGCCGACCGCGACGGCCGAGGCGCCGATCGCATATTCGAGGATCAGCGCCCAGCCGACCATCCAGGCGAACAGCTCGCCGACCACCGCATAGGTGTAGGTGTAGGCGGAGCCGGCGACCGGCACCATCGAGGCGAGCTCGGCGTAGCACAAAGCCGCGACCGCGCAGACGAAGCCGGCGATGATGAAGCTGATCATCATGCCCGGCCCGGCCTTCTGCGCCGCCTCGGAAGTCAGCACGAAAATGCCGGTGCCGATCACCGCGCCGACGCCCAGGAGGGTGAGCTGGATCGGCCCCAGCGACCGGTGGAGGCCCTTCTTCTCGGCGGTCGCCAAAATGGCGTCGAGAGGCTTTACACGCCCGAATAACATCGATTTCCCCTTCCCTGGCCGTTGCGGCCTTCTTGTCTCGTCGCGTCAGCCTAGCGGCTGATCGCGCCCGCGCAACCTCAATCAGCGTGCCAGCATCGGCCCGAGCGGACGGCCGCCGAACAGGTGGACATGGAGGTGGGGAACCTCCTGGCCGCCGTTGGCGCCGACGTTGGCGAGCAGCCGGTAGCCGGGCGCCACCAGCCCCTGCTCGCGCGCAACATGGCCGACGGCGCGGACGAAGCCGGCGATCTCCGCCTCCGACGCCTTGGCCGAGAAATCGTCCCAGGAGACGTAGGCGCCCTTGGGAATGACGAGGATGTGGACGGGCGCCTGCGGGTTGATGTCGTGGAAGGCGAGCGCATGCTCGTCCTCATAGACTCGCTTCGCCGGTATCTCCCCGCGCAGGATGCGGGCGAAGATATTGCCCTCGTCATAGGGCAAAGTGGCGTCGATCGGCATGGCTGTCCCTTCCGTCGAGCTTTCCTCAACACGAGGCGGGCCGAAGCGCAAGCGGGTTGACCCCGCTTCGCCGCGCGCTACCACGGGGACGATGCCGACCGACGCGCCAGACAGCCTGATTCCCTACGACGAGATCGTCCAGGAGGCGCTGCGCGCCGTGGTCGGGCGCGTGCTGGGCGAAGTGGAGAGCAGCGGCGTCCTCCCTGGCGAGCACCATTTCTACATCACGTTCAAGACCCATGCGACGGGCGTGGACATACCCCGCCACCTGACCGAACGCTTCCCGGACGAGATGACCATCGTCATCCAGAACCGCTTCTGGGACCTCAAGGTCGGCGAGGACGGGTTCGAGGTCGGGCTCTCGTTCAACCAGGCGCCGGCGCGGCTGGTCATCCCCTTTTCCGCCATCACCGGCTTCGTCGATCCCGCGGTCAATTTCGCGCTCCAGTTCCAGGCGCAGGTCGAGGAAGCGGGGCCGCAGGGCCACGAGCAGGCCGAGAACGACCATCCGCTCGGCGAGCCGGTCGAGGACGGCTCGAACGTCGTCTCGGTGGACTTCAGCCGGAAGAAGTAAGCGCGCTGGATGCGGCATCGGGGTTGGAATGGCCGCTCATCCTGAGTAGCGGGCTGAGCCAGGCCCCGCCTATCGAAGGACCTCGCCACGCCATGATCTCCGTTACCACCAGCCGCACCGAGACCGACAGCTTCGGGCCGATCGACGTCCCCTCCGATTCCTATTGGGGCGCGCAGACCCAGCGCTCGATCGAGAATTTCCCGTTCGGGCCGCGCGAGACGATGCCGGCCGAGATCGTCCATGCCCTGGGCTTCGTCAAGCAGGCGGCGGCGCGGGTGAACGCCAAGCTGGGCGGCCTCGGCGCCGAGATCGCCGAGGCGGTGCAGCAGGCGGCGGGCGAGGTCGCGGCGGGAGTCCATGACGACCAGTTTCCATTGGTCATCTGGCAGACCGGATCCGGCACCCAATCGAACATGAATGCCAACGAGGTGATCGCCGGCCGCGCCAACGAGATCCTCGCCGGCACGCGCGGCGGCAAGAGCCCGGTCCATCCCAACGACCATGTCAACAAGGGCCAGTCGTCGAACGACAGCTTCCCGACCGCGATGCACATCGCGGCGGCGCGGGCGGTGGAGGGGCGGCTGCTGCCGGCGCTGCAGGGCCTGCACCGCCGCCTCGCCGGCCAGGCCGCCGCCTGGGACCATATCGTCAAGATCGGCCGCACCCACCTCCAGGACGCGACTCCCTTGACGCTCGGCCAGGAATTTTCGGGCTATGCCGCGCAGATCGAGGCGGACATCGAGCGGGTCCGCTCGGTCCTCCCCCGCCTGCTGCTGCTCGCCCAGGGCGGGACGGCGGTCGGCACCGGCCTCAACGCCCCGGCCGGGTTCGCCGAGGCCTTCGCGGCCGAGGTGGCGAAGCTCACCAAGCTGCCGTTCGCCTCGGCGCCCAACAAGTTCGCAGAGCTCGCCGCCCACGACACGCTCGTCGAGCTGTCGGGCGTGCTCAACGTCGTCGCCGTCTCCCTCACCAAGATCGCCAACGACATCCGCCTGCTCGGCTCGGGGCCGCGCTGCGGGCTCGGCGAGCTGAAGCTGCCCGAGAACGAGCCGGGCAGCTCGATCATGCCCGGCAAGGTCAACCCGACGCAGGCCGAGATGCTGACCATGGTCGCCGCCCAGGCGATGGGCAACCATGTCGCCGTGACGATCGGCGGCATGCAGGGCCATCTGGAGCTCAACGTCTTCAAGCCGGTGATCGCCGCCAACGTGCTGCGCTCGATCGACCTGCTGGCGACCGGCATGGAGAGCTTCGCCGAGCGCGCGCTCGACGGCCTCGAGCCCGACGAGCGCCGCATCTCCGAGCTGATGAACCGCTCGCTGATGCTGGTGACGGCGCTGGCGCCCGAAATCGGCTACGACAACGCCGCCGCCATCGCCAAGCACGCCCACAAGACCGGGCAGACGCTGAAGGAAGCCGGCCTGGAGCTCGGCCTGGTCGACGAAGCGACGTTCGACCGGGTGGTGAAGCCGGAGGCGATGCTCGGGCGATAGCCGCTCGTCCTCCCTGTCGCCGCAGGCGATGGGCCGTCGGGCGAAGCATGGGGGCCAGCGGCGAAGCGGCTTGCGGCGCGGAACCTCCCGCTTCGCTGCCGAGTTCAGCCAGCATGAGCGACGAGCCCCTCAACCCCGGCGACGAGGCGGCGCCCGGCACGCCCGGAACCGGCGAGAATATCTGCCCGCATTGCCAGGGCAGAGGCGAGCATGACGGAGTCCCGTGCCCGGTCTGCGGCGGCACCGGCAAGGTGACGGAGGGGCTCGCCGGCGGCTGAGCTCACCCGCCCGCTTGCCAGGCCCGGACCGCGTCGCTCGGCGCGATCAGCATGAGGATGTTGAGGGCCAGATCGTCGCGGATGACGATCAGGCAGAGCGCCTCCAGGCCGAGCGCCAGCGCGATCGTCGCCCACACCGGCAGCCGCCGGGCGATGGCGAAGCCGACCACCATCCAGCCTATGTCGCAGACCGAGTTCAGCACGCTGTCGCCGGTATAACCGAGCGCCATCGTCGCGTGGCGATAGCGGTCGATGATGAGGGGGCTGTTCTCGAGCAGCTCCCACGCGGCCTCGATCGAAACCGCGGCGATCAGCCGGTCCCCCGGCGGGTTGCGCCGCAGCACCGCCCAGCCCAGCGCGTAGAACAGGAAGCCGTGGACGATGTGGCTCGGCGTGTACCAGTCGGCGATGTGCTGGCTGTTGTCCGGCCCATTCACGGTGCCGACCCACAATTTCACCGTGCCGCAGGTGCAGATCGGCGGCCGCCCCATGGCGAGCAGGGTGGAGGCGGCGACGGCGACGATGGCGAGCGCGATCCACCAGTACAGGCGGGGAATGACGGGAGCGCGGGCGGCCATGGCGGCCATCCTGCGCGAACGGAGGTGAAAGAGAAAGGCCGCCCCGCTTGCGGCGGGACGGCCTTTCGCATTGTCAGCCGTGGCGGCCGATGCCCTCAGGCGCAGGCTCCATCGGAGGCCGCGCTCATCCGGTTCGCCGCGTGCGGCATATGACAATGAGACATCTGACCACCTCCTTTCAATTGTTGAAACGATGGTGAGGAGATGGGCAGTTTCTGCAATTATTCAAGATATCCAGTAACTTGGAAGGGCCCGCACCTCCCCTCTCCCCTCGGGAGAGGGGATCTAATCGTGCGCCGCGATCCATTCCTCCACGACCGGGGCGATGCGCTCGCGCCATTTGGAGCCGTTGAAGATGCCGTAATGGCCAACCCCTTGGGCCAGGTGATATTTCTTGAGCCGGGCCGGGAGGCGGGTGGCGATGTCGAGCGCCGCCTTGGTCTGGCCGATGCCCGAAATGTCGTCCCGCTCGCCTTCGATCGCGAGCAGGCCGACGTCGGCGATCGCGGCCGGGTCGACGCGCTTGCCGCGGTGGCGCAGCTCGCCCTTGGGAAGCAAATGGCGCTGGAAGACGGCGCCGACGGTCTGGAGGTAGAATTCGGCGGTCATGTCGCAGACCGAGCGATATTCCTGATAGAAGCCCTTGGTCGCCTCGGCGCTCTCGCCGTCGCCTTCGACGAGATGCTTGAACATCTCCCAATGGCTGGTGAGGTGATCGCCCAGGTTCATCGCCATGAAGCCGGCGAGCTGCAGGAAACCAGGATACACGGCCCGCCCGGCGCCCGGATAGAGATAGGGCACGGTGGCGATGACGTTGCGCTGGAACCAGGCATAAGGGCGCTGGGTGGCGAGCGTGTTGACCGCGGTCGGCGCCTCGCGCGTGTCGATCGGGCCGCCCATCATGGTCAGCGTCCTGGGACGGCAGGGATGGCGCTGGGCGCTCATCACCGCGGCGGCGGCGTAGCAGGGCACCGACGGCTGGCAGACGGCGAGCATGTGGGCGCCGGGGCCCATATGTTCGAGAAAGGCGATCAGATAATCGATATAATCGTCGAGGTCGAAGCGGCCGGCGTCGAGCGGCACCAGCTTGGCGTCGCGCCAGTCGGTCACGTAGACGTCGTGGCCGGGCAGCATCCGCTCGACCGTGCCGCGTAGCAGAGTCGCGTAATGGCCCGACATCGGCGCGACGATGAGCAGCTTGGGCCCGCCTTCGACGCCCTCGCGCACGAAATGCTTCAGCTGGCCGAACGGCTTACGGAGCGCGATCTCCTCGCGGACCCGCACTCTTTTGCCGGCGACGCGCGTCGTCTCGAGGCCGAACTCGGGCTTGCCGCGCGGCGCCGAGGCGTGGGCGAAGACCTCGAGCGCGGAGCCCACGATCGGGCCCATCGAGCTGTAGGCGAGGGGATTGGCGGGGTTCTGGAGCCAGCCGGAACCGAAATCGGCCCAGGCGCTGGCGCCGGCGAGCAGCGAGCGCTGCATTTCGTAGGCGTCGTAGAGCATTCGCTCTCCAAATTAACGGCCGCGCGAGAAAAAACCTGCGGCTTTAAGGACTTGGGAAGGTGAACGGCCGTCGGAGCGGAAGGCTCCACGCGCCGGCATTGAGCCTCATCTCATGCGCTGCTAGGCCCCCTTCATGGCTCGATCCCAACCCGAAGCCCCCGCCCCGGGGAGGATCGCGAACCTCGTCATCATCTGGCGTTTCGTGGGACGATACAAGGGGCATGTGGCGGGGGCCCTGCTTTCGCTGCTGGTCGCCGCGGCGGCGACGCTCGCCATCCCCAACGCCTTCCGCCTGATCATCGACAAGGGCTTCGCGGCCTCGGGCGGCAACATCGCGCGCTGGTTCCAATATCTGCTGATGGTGGTGGTGGTGATGGCCCTGGCGACGGCCTGCCGCTTCTACTTCGTCTCCTGGCTGGGCGAGCGGGTGGTCGCCGACGTGCGCGAGGCGGTGCAGAAGAACCTGCTCCGCCTCGCTCCCTCCTTCTTCGAGGAGAACCGGCCGTCGGAGATCGCCTCACGGCTCACCGCCGACACGACGATCATCGAGCAGGTGGTCGGCACGACCATCTCGGTGGCGCTGAGGAACGTGGTGATGGGGATAGGCGGCGTCGCCTATCTCTTCGCCCTCGCGCCCAAGCTCGCGGCGATGCTGCTGGCCGGCATCCCGCTCGTCGTGGTGCCGATCACCGTTCTCGGCCGCCGGGTGCGCAGCATCTCGCGGCAGAGCCAGGACCGGGTGGCGGACGTCGGGGCGATGGTCGACGAGGTGCTCGGCGCGATGAAGATCGTCCAGGCGTTCGGCCAGCAGGCGCGCGAGGCGGCGCGGTTCGAGGACGCCGTGGAGCGGGTGTTCCGCACCGCCAAGCGGCGCATCGCCATCCGCGCCGGGCTGACCGCCTCGATCATCGGCCTCATCTTCGGCGCGATCACGATGGTGATGTGGCAGGGCGCGGTCGACGTGCAGCGCGGGGCGATCAGCGGCGGCACCATCGCCGCCTTCGTGCTGACCGGCGGCCTCGTCGCCGGCGCGTTCGGCGCGCTCACCGAAGTCTATGGCGATCTGTTGCGCGGCGCCGGCGCGGCCGGGCGGATCGCCGAGCTGCTCGCCGAACGGCCGGAGATCCGCGCCCCCGCCTCGCCGGTGCCGCTGCCCGAGCCGGGGCGGGGCGAGCTGGAATTGCGCGGCGTCTCGTTCCGCTACCCGACGCGCAAGGAAGTGTCCGCGCTCCACGATTTCTCGCTGAAGGTGCGGGCCGGGGAGACGGTGGCCGTGGTCGGCCCCTCGGGCGCGGGCAAATCGACCTTGTTCCAGCTCGCTCTGCGCTTCTACGATCCCGAGGCGGGGACCATCCTGCTCGACGGCGTCCCCCTGCCCGACGCCGACCCCGCCCATGTCCGCGCGCGGATGGCGGTGGTGCCGCAGGAGACAGTGATCTTCGCGTCCTCGGCGCGCGACAATCTGCGCTACGGGCGCTGGGACGCATCCGACGACGAGCTCTGGGCCGCCGCCGAGGCGGCCAACGCGGCCGAATTCCTGCGCCGGCTGCCCGAGGGGCTCGACACCTATATGGGCGAAGGCGGCGCGCGCCTCTCCGGCGGCCAGCGCCAGCGCCTCGCGATCGCCCGCGCGATCCTGCGCGACGCGCCGCTGCTGCTCCTCGACGAGGCGACGTCGGCGCTCGACGCGGAGAGCGAGCGGCTGGTCCAGGCGTCGCTCGAGCGGCTGATGGCGGACCGCACGACCATCGTCATCGCCCACCGCCTCGCCACCGTCCGCGCCGCCGACCGGATCATCGTGATGGAGGACGGGCGCATCGTCGAGGAAGGCAATCACGACAGCCTCAGCGCCGCCGGCGGCCTCTACGCGCGGCTGGCGCGGCTGCAGTTCGAAGGCTTGGCGGCGTAGCTGCCTCCCCATCGTAAGATGGGGAGGGGGGTGTAGGCGGGTCGGCATGCCGGGGGCATGCCGAGAGCCGGAACCGGCTGCGCAGCAGCCGTCGGCCGCAGGGTGGTGGAGGGG
>JBJMTY010000051.1:0-4526 GCA_045811445.1 Allosphingosinicella sp.
GCTGCTATGGCCCATCAAACAGAAGTATGGGCGAAATCTGTCATGGGCCGACCTCCTCATCCTCGCTGGCAACGTCGCGATCGAGTCGATGGGCGGCCCCGTCTTCGGTTTCGGCGGCGGCCGCGCCGACGTCTACGAGCCCGAGCACGACGTCTATTGGGGCACCGAGGAAAATTGGGTCGGCAAGGGCGCCAAGACCCGCATCGTTGAGGGGACGGCGTTCGAGGATCCGCTCGCGGCCGTCCAGATGGGCCTCATCTACGTCAATCCGGAAGGGCCGGACGGCAATCCCGATCCGCTCCAGTCGGCGCGCGACATCCGCATGACCTTCGCTCGCATGGCGATGAACGACGAGGAGACGGTCGCGCTCACCGCCGGCGGCCACACGTTCGGCAAGTGCCACGGCGCCGGCGACGCGTCCAAGGTCGGCGCCGAGCCCGAAGGCGCCGACATCGCCCAGCAGGGCCTCGGCTGGCAGAGCGGCCATCAGAGCGGCATGGGCGACGACACCATCACCAGCGGCCTCGAAGGCCCGTGGACGCCGACGCCGCGGCGCTGGAACACCGACAACGGCTATTTCCACATGCTGCTCGACTATGACTACGAGCTGGTGCGCAGCCCCGCCGGCGCCCAGCAATGGCAGCCGGTCGGCCAGAAGCCGGAAGACATGGCGCCCGGCGCGCACAGCCCGGACCGGCGGGTGCCGACGATGATGACCACCGCCGACATGGCGTTCAAGATGGACCCGGAATATCGCAGGATCTCCGAGCGGTTCCGCGCCGATCCCGCCCGCTTTGCCGACGCCTTCGCCCGCGCCTGGTTCAAGCTCACCCACCGCGACATGGGGCCCAGGGCCCGCTATCTGGGGCCGGAAGTCCCCGCCGAGGATCTGATCTGGCAGGATCCGGTCCCCGCCGGCACGGCGCCCGGCGAAAGCGAGGTGGCGAGCCTCAAGCAGGCGATCCTCGATAGCGGCCTCACCGTCGGCGAGCTGGTCAAGGCGGCCTGGGCGTCGGCGGTCACCTATCGCAAGTCCGATCATCGCGGCGGCGCCAACGGCGCCCGCATCCGCTTCGCCCCGCAAAAGGATTGGGAGGTCAACGATCCGCCCGAGCTGGCCCGGGTGCTCGCCAGGCTCGACGCGCTGCGCGGCGGCGTGTCGCTCGCCGACGCCATCGTCCTGGGCGGCACGGTGGCGGTGGAGAAAGCGGCGAGGGACGCGGGCCACGGCGTCGCCGTCCCGTTCACCGGCGGCCGCGGCGACGCCGCCGAGGAGTGGACCGACGCCGAGAGCTTCGAGCCGCTCGAGCCCAAGGCCGACGGCTTCCGCAACTATCTCCAGGTCCGCTACAACGTGCCGACCGAGGAATTGCTGATCGACCGCGCCCAGTTGCTCGGCCTCTCGGCGGTGGAGATGACCGTGCTGGTCGGAGGCCTGCGCGTGCTCGGCGCCAACCAGGGCGGGTCGAAGCACGGCATGTTCACCGACCGCCCCGGCCGCCTCACCAACGACTTCTTCGTCAACCTGCTCGACATGGGAACGGCCTGGAAGCAGGTCGACGATGCCAGCGACGAGACCTTCGTCGGCACCGACCGCGCCACGGGCGAGCAGAGATGGACGGCGACCCGCACCGATCTCGTCTTCGGCTCCAACGCGCAGCTGCGCGCTCTGTCCGAAGTCTATGCGGCGGCGGACGCCGGCGAGAAGTTCGTCACGGACTTCGTCGCCGCCTGGACCAGGGTGATGAACGCCGACCGCTTCGACCTCGCCCGCGCCTGACCGCCATGCTCCGGCGGGACGTCGAAGGCCTCGATCCCACCACGATCTGGTGGGTCGCGGCGATCGTCTCGCCGGGGCGAGACTGGCCGGGCGCGCCGGGCTGCCGGCGCGGCGCCCGCTTCATGGTCGAAGGCCGCACCTTCCACGCCAGCCGCGACGAGTTCGAGGCCTTCGCCAGCCGCGGCGCCTGCCTCGAATGGGTGCTCGGCCACCGCGACGCGCTCGCCCGCGCCTTGCCCGGCGTCACGGTGAGGGCGGTTCGCCTGGATCGCTGGCTGCTCGGTCTCGACTGAGCGCGGCGCTGATCCGGCGGATCGCGTCACCGAGCAGGCGGAACTCGTTCTCGCGCGGGCTCGACCGGCGCCAGATGAGGGCGATGCGGCGGACGCCGTGATCGGAGCGCAGCGGCCGCGCCTCGACCCGCGTGCCCTTGAGGATGCCGCCCTCGACGGCCATCGCCGGCAGGAACGTCACGCCGAGGCCATTGTCGACCATCTGCACCAAGGTGTGGAGCGAGGTGCCCATCATCGTCGCGTGCGCCCGCATCTCCGGGCGATTGCAGGCGGCGAGGGCGTGGTCCTTGAGGCAATGGCCGTCCTCGAGCAACAGCATCCGGTTCTCGTCGAGCGTCCCGGGGTCGACGGCGGGGCCGGAAGGCGCCTCGCCGGGCGGGAAGGCGACGTAGAGGCGATCGTCGAACAGGGGCTCGCAATCCACATCGCCGCAATTGAACGGCAAGGCGAGCAGCACGCAGTCGAGCTGGCCGCGCTGGAGCGCCTCGCAGGCGCTTTGGCTGGTCTCCTCGCGCAGATAGAGCTTGAGGTCGGGCCATTCGAGCCTGAGCGAGGGCAGCATCGCGGGGAGAAGGAAGGGGGCGATGGTGGGGATCACGCCCATCCTCAGCTCGCCCGACAGCGGCCTCCCGCCGGCCCGGGCGAGCTCGGCCAGCTCGTCCGCCTCGCGGATCACCCGCAGCGCCTTGTCGGCGATGCGGTCGCCCAGCGCCGTGAAGCGCAGCACCCGCCGGGTGCGCTCGACCAGGGTGATTCCGAGCAGGGCCTCGAGGTCCCTGAGGCCGGCGGAGAGGGTCGATTGGGTGACGTAGCAGGCTTCGGCGGCGCGGCCGAAATGGCCGGTCTGGCGGAGCGCGACCAGATATTGGAGCTGGCGGATGGTGGGCGGGTAGAGGCTCATCGGCTGCCGGGTGATCGGAGGGCGTGATCGGAATTTCCACTAAGTCTGACCGGTTTAACAGGCTTGATCGATCAGCGCCATCTTCCTAGATGCTGCACCGCACAAGATCCCCCGCAACAGGAGATGCTCCAGACATGCTTACCGTCGGCGACAAATTCCCCGCCCTTAATGTCCCCGTCCAGCAGGGCAGCGCCTTGCCCGCCGGCGAGACGCTCGATCTCGGCGAGACGGGCGGCAAGTGGAAGATCGTCTTCTTCTGGCCGAAGGATTTCACCTTCGTCTGCCCGACCGAGATCATCGGCTATGGCGAGCTGGCCCGCGATTTCGCCGACCGCGACGCCTTGCTGGTCGGCGCCTCGACCGACACCGACTTCGTCCACCACGCCTGGCGCAAGGCCGACGAGCGGCTCGCGGCCTGCGACTTCCCGTGGATCGCCGACAACAAGAAAGAGCTGGCCGGCGCCCTCGGCATCGTCGCGCCCGACGCCGGCGTCGCCTATCGCGCGACCTTCATCGTCGATCCGGACAATGTCATCCAGCACGTCACGGTGAACGGCCTCAACGTCGGCCGCAACCCGCAGGAGACCCTGCGCATCCTCGACGCGCTCCAGACCGACGAATTGTGCCCGTGCAATTGGCAGGAAGGCCAGGAGCCGCTGCGCCCGGCGGCGTAAGAGATCGGCTCAAAGTGGTACTTTGAGCCGGGCGGCCCCTCCACCACCCTGCGGCCGACGGCTGCTGCGCAGCCGGTTCCGGCTCTCGGCATGCCCCCGGCATGCCGACCCGCCTACACCCCCCTCCCCATGAGGCAAAGCCTCACGGGGAGGATTGGGAGGCCTTCCTCTCGTCCTCCCTGTCGCCGAAGGCGATGGGGAGGGGGACCGCGTGAAACGCGGTGGAGGGGCCAGCAGCGCCTGAAAGGAACTCCCATGTCCCTCAAGCAATTCGCCGACACCTTGCCCGATTACGCCAAGGACCTGCGCCTCAACCTCTCCTCCCTGCTCAGCGACCAGACGCTCGGCGACCAGCGCAAATACGGGCTGCTGCTCGCCTGCGCCCACGGCACCGGCTGCCGCCCGATCGTCGCCGCCGCCGAGGCCGAGGCGGAAGGCAAGCTGAGCCCCGAAGCCGCCAACGCGGCGCGCGCCGCCGCGGCCGTGATGGCGATGAACAACGTCTATTACCGCTTCGTCCACCTCGCCTCGAACCCGGTATACGCCACCCTGCCGGCGCGGCTCAGGATGAACGCCATCGCGGCCCACGGCATCGAGAAGGACGATTTCGAGCTGTTCAGCCTCGCCGTCAGCGCGATGAACGGCTGCGGCATGTGCATCGACAGCCACGAGCGCGTCCTCCAGCAGCACAACGTCAAGGCCGAGACCATCCAGGCCGCGGCGCGCATCGCCGCCGTGGTGAAGGCGGTCGCGACGGTCCACGCGACGCTCTGAGGTCGCGCCAGGCCGGCGAGCCCCGGCCTCCATCGGGAAGCGCCACGTCAGCCCCGTCTCGTCATGCCGGACTTGATCCGGCATCCATGAACACCGCGGCGTGA
>JBJMTY010000052.1:0-7252 GCA_045811445.1 Allosphingosinicella sp.
CAGCAGCTCGATCGGCATCGACTTCACGATCAAAGCGGCGACGAGCACCGCCGGAATGCCGCCGAGCGCGAGGCCGAGCACGACCTTGAGGTCGATCTCGCCGATGCGGATGTGGCGCGCGCTGGCCCCCGCCCCCATCAGCGATCCGCCCAGCGCCATGATCGGGAAGCAGAGCCGCGGGTCCATGCCCATCAGGCTGAGCAGGACCAAAGTCGGCGCGTAATTGCCGACCCCGAAATTGGCGAGGATGCCGAAGCCGAAGCTGGCGCCGACCGCGATCAGGGTCGGCCCGGGCGGCAGCCCGGTCGCCTGGCCGCCGCCGGGGAAGAGGTGGAGGCTCGCCATCGCATAAGCGGCGGCGGCGAGCAGCAGGCCGATGGCGAGGACGAGCTGGACCACCCACACCCGCGCCCGCGCCACCAAAGGCGCCCCGACCAGCCCGCCGACCAAAGTCGCGAACGCGCAGCCGAACAGCAGCATCGGATCGACCGTCACGCCGAGCAGGATCAGAAAGACGACGCTCTCCGCCATCGAGGGCGGCGTCAGCCCGACCAGCATGGTCGGCGGGATCAGCCGGTCGGGCACCAGCCGGCGGAACCTGAGCCAGGCCGCCGTCGTCGCGAACGAGCCGATGCCGAGCGTGTCGAAGAAATTGACCAGTGCGCCGAGCCCCAGCATCTCGAGCGTCGGCATCGCCCGGGCGGCGATCGCCGCCCGCGCCAGCAGCATGGCGTTGAGCAGGATCGCGCCGGCGAGCAGCGCCACGATCGCGGTCAGCATGGTCGAATCTCCCGCCCGGCAAGGCGAGCGTTGAACCATAGCCCGCCCGCCAAGGAAAGGCCCCGGCAGGCATCGCGCACGCCCTCCTCGCCGCCGTCCCGGCGTCGGTGGCGGCTATTTGAGGCGCGTCACGCGCAATATCCTGATCGGCTTGGCGATATGCTCGCCCGGGCGCCCGGCGGCGCCTTGCACGGTCGGGGCGGCGAGGATGCGGCGGACGACGTCCATGCCCTCGACGACGCGGCCGAAGGCGGGATAGCCCGGCTCGCCTTTCTCCGGATGGGCGTCGAGGCCGGGATGGGCGCCGACGCACAGGATGAAGTCGCCCATCGTCGTGTCGGGGCTCGAATGGGCCATCGAGATCGCGCCGTCGACGTGGCGAAGGCCGGTTTTGGTCGTCGGCTCGAGCGGGATGGGCGGCAGCATCAGGCGGACGGAATGGCCGATGCCGCCCTGGACGAAGCCCTGGCCCGGCGCCGCCCGGTTGCGCGCCGCCCGGTAGAAATAGGTGCCGTCGAACCGGCCGTCGTCGGCGTAGCGCACGAAATTGGTGGTGGTGATCGGGGCGTGGGCATGGTCGAGCGCGATCAGGATCGTCCCCGCCTCGGTCTCGATGCGCATTCTGACGATGGCCGGCAGGTGCCTGGGCACCGGCGCGTCGAAGGCGCGGCGCGGAAGCGGCGCGGCGGGCGGGGGCGGCGGCGCGGCCGCGGCGTCGTTGCCGGCCGGCGCGCCGCTGCCGCAGCCGGCGAGCAGCAAAGCGAGAGGAAGGCAGGCGCGAATCATCGGATCCGCTTTAGCCCGACCCGAGCCCGGCGCGGAACCGGCGCGGAATCGCCACGCGGCGGCTGGCCACGAAGGCGCGGGAAGCCTATGGTCCCGCCCCTCTCGGCCGGGGCGTGAGGAGACGAAAATGGATCGCTTTTTCAAGACATGCCTGCTCGGCGGCGCCCTGATCGCCGCCGCGCCCGCCGCCGCCCAGCAAGCCGCGCCCCCGTCGGACCAGTCCGAGATCGTCGTCACCGGCACCAAGGACATGGAGCGCCAGGTGCGCGACTTCGTCGGCGCGCTGACCGCCGCCCCGACCCACGGCCAGCTCAGCCGCTTCGAATCCAAGGTCTGCCCCGCCGCGCTCGGCCTTAGCGGGAGCCAGAAAAGGGCGGTGGAGGATCGCATGCGCCGCGTCGCCGCGGCCGCCGGCCTCCCGGTCGGTCGGCCGGGCTGCGTCGTCAATATCCTCGTCTTCGTGACCAGCGACAAACGCGCCTTCCTCGAGACGCTGAACCGGAAATATTCGAAATATTTCGGCGAGCTGTCCAACGCCGCGGTGCACCGGCTGGCGCATGCGCCGGGCGGCGCCGCGGCCTGGCAGCTGCAGGGCCCGCCGATCAGCGCGTCGGGAGTCGAGCTCGGCCAGACCGGCGATCCGGGCGCCGAATATTACGTCAACCGGACGATCACCGCTTCCTCGCATATCACGCCCCCGGTTCGTCCGCAGTTCGACGGCGCGGCGGTGGTGGTCGAGACGGGCGCGCTCGTCGGCCTCACCACCACGCAGCTCGCCGATTATGCGGCGATGCGCACCTTCGCCAAGACCGACCCGGCCCGCCTCCCCGCGGAGGGCCCGCCGACCATCCTCAAGGTGCTCGACGCGCCGATCGGCACGGCCGTTCCGCCCACCCTCACCGAATGGGATCTGGGCTTCCTGCGCGCGCTCTATGCCAGCTCCAACAAAGTCTATGCGGCCTCGCAGCGCTCGGAGATGCGCGAGCGGATCGCCAAGGACCTGCAAAGCCGGCGCGACCAACCCGCGGAGTGACGCCGCTCATGCCGCGGACGCCACCGCGCCCGGCCGATCCGGGCGGACACCTCGCCAACTTCGCCTGCCTCGATTGCCGGTCGGTGTTCAAGCGGCGGTTCGCCGGCACGGCCAAGTAACGGTTACGACCAGGCCAAGTCGGCGCGATTGACAAGGTTGCGATTGCGCCTAGCCTCGAAATCCTCGTGGTGGGGGATCGCATCGAGTCGCAGTAGCGGGCCGAAGCCGCCGGCGCGGTAAGCGCCGGCGATGGACGGCTTGGCCGAGGGCGCGCCCGCCGCTTCGCTCACGCGGATGAGGAGAGAGAGATGACCGACACCGCCGCCAACGACGATCCCGTCGTCCCGAACCCGACCTGGACCGGCAACATCCGCGGCTTCTTCACGTCGGGCGAGATCTCCTGCATGCAGGGACAGGGCATCGACCTCTCCAGCTACGACGACGTCAAGGCGAACGGCCAGGACATCTACGCCGAGACCGCGAGCGGCAACATGCCCCTGGGCGGTACGCCGTGGAGCGCGAACCGGGTCCAGACTTTCCAGAACTGGATGAACAACGATTATCCGATGGGCCCGCAAGAGGGAGAAGAAGAGGCCGATTCCGGCCCACCCTGGAGCGGCGGCGAACCCGGATACTGACCGCCGCCGGTTCACCGGCTCCCATTTTCATGCCCTGGAAGCGCAGATGAGTCGGCCGGTACGCCTCTTCTCCTACGGCACGTTGCGGCAGCCGGAGGTCCAACTGGCCAATTATGGCCGGCTGCTCGAAGGGGAGCCCGACGCGCTGCCGGGCTACCGCCTCGTCCCGCTGGCGATCAGCGACCCGGAGGTCGTGCGGATCAGCGGCAAGGCGGTGCACACCATCGCGCGCCGCACCGGCGATCCCGGCGACCTCGTCCCCGGCATCGTCTTCGCGCTGACGAAGGACGAGCTGGCGGCGACCGACCGCTACGAAGTCGACGTCTACGGCCGCGTCGAGGCCGTGCTCGCCTCCGGCCTCAAAGCGCTCGTCTATGTCGGGCCGGACCTCGAAAGTTAGAACAGCCCCGGCACTTCGCGCTGCGCCGTGGTCGGACGCTCGGGCGCGAGCAATTCCGGCGCTTCCCGCGCACCTTCGGCCCCTATACCGCCCGCGCCTGCGACGATCCGCGTGCACGGCTTGCCCTGGAGGAAGTCGAGCGCCTGGCGGACCGAGGCCTCGCGAGGATCGCCGAGCCGATGGGTGTAGTCGTCGCCAGCCGCGCAGGTGACGTCCATCCGCGTGGCAAGGCCGGCATAATAATCGCCCTGGTGCTCGGCATTCTCGGTGCGCAGCGCGATGATCCGGAAGCGGTCGTCGCAGGCGCTGCGGTCGACGGCGATCTGCCCGACCGGCTTGCCGTAGGTGTTGGCGCCGACCAGCGCCTCGTTGGCGTGATAATAAGGCAGCATGCCGTTGATTACGAGCTCGCTCGCCGAGGCGGTGCCGCCGGTGCCGATGAAGGCGATGCGGGTCGGCGCGATCGACTGGGGCTGGGGCTGGAAGCGGCGCGTGGTGTTGTTCGACGCCTTCTCGGGGCGGAAGGTGACGAAATCGAACACGTCGCTGGTCGAGCGATTCGCGCCCATCAGGTCGCCGAACGTCTCGGCGATCGAGATCAGCCCGCCGCCATTGTAGCGCAGGTCGACGATGATGTCGGTGACGCCCGCCGCGCGGAAGTTGGCGAAGGCGCTGCGCAGGGCCGGATCGGCGGTGTCGATGAAGGTGCGCAGGTTGACGTAGCCGAAGCGCCGGCCGCCTTCGTCGATGATGCTGGCGCCGTAGCGCGAGGAGACCGGGTCGAGCGTGTAATCGGTCTTGGCGATCGTCACCGTGCGGGTGCCGGCGGCGGCATCGGTGACGCGCAGCGCGCGGCTGGTGCCGGCGGTGGAGGGGCCGAGCGCGTCGACCACCGCCTGGGCGCCGCCCGCCGCCATCAGATCGGAGACGGTCTGGAGGTTGGAGGCGGTGCTGCCGACGGCGAGCAATTCGGTGCCGCGGTCGATGCCGGCGGCGAGCGCGCTGGTGCCCTCGAAGCTCTCGACGACGAACACGCGGCGATTGGCGGTGTCGTAGGCGAGGCGGACGCCGAAGCCGGCCGACGCGCCCGCGTTGAAGAAGGCGTTCTCCGACGCGATCGAGGTCAGGTAGGTGAAGAAGCGGTCCTTGCCCTGCGCCCGCGCGGTGGCGGTGAGCGCGTCGATATAGGCGTCGACGGTCGAATAAGGCGTCGGGTCGAGGGTGGCGGGCAGCGTCTCGGGGAAGAGGTACCATTCCTTGAGCTGGGCCAGCGCCCAATCCTGCCGGTCGCGAAGCGAGCAGGAGGTGCCGGTGGCGCCCCCGCTGGTGCCGCCGCCGGTCGTGCCGGTGAGCGTGCCGCCACCGACCGCGCCGCCGCTTCCCCCGCCGCCGCAGCCGGCGAGGAGCGACATGGTCGCAAGCGCCGATACGAGGCGCGACACCTTCTTCATGATTCAAACCCTCCCGATTCCTCAACAGCTTAGCGCCTCGGGAGCGGCTGAAAAAGCGAAAAGGCGCCCCGCTTGGGAGCGGAGCGCCTCTCGCATGGCTTTAGTGAGCGGCCTCAGTTCATCGGATAGACGCGCAGCACCGTGTTGGTGCGGGTGTCGATCTGATAGATCGAGCGGCCGTCGGACCGGTAATAATAGCCGTAACCGTCCCGATACTGGTTGCGATATTGATAGGGCACGCCGGCGAGGTTGCCGGTGACCCTCGCGCCGACGCCCAGCGACGTCGTCGTGCAATATTGGTCGCCGCCGCCGAAGAGGCTGTCGATCAGCCCGCCAAGGCCGGTCGAGCGGCTGGTGTCGGCGCAGGCGACTTCCTCATAGGGGCCGCCCTGGCCGTAATAGCCATTGCGGTTGCTGTTATAGGCGCCGTAGCCGCGCGCGCCGCCGTCCGCATAAGCGAGCTGGTCGCGGAAGTTGCGCAGGCGGGCCTGGAGGTCCGCGCGCTCCGAAGCGGTATAGCCGTTGCGGCTGTAGCGGTCGTCGAGCCGGGCGATCTCGTTGAGCTGGCGACGCAAATTGTACGCCTCGCGCTGGTCGATCGTGCCGGCCTGGATGCCCGCCTGGATGCGCGCGTCGAGCCGCGCCACGCGGCTGTCGACGTTGGTCGAGGCATAGCCGTTCGCGGCATAGCCGTTATTGGCATAGCCGTTGTTGTAATAGCCGTTATTCTGGTAGGCATTGTTCTGATAATTATTGCTCTGGTAGCCATATTGAGCGGCCGCAGGCGCCGCCATCGCGAGGGCGCCGAGCGCCGTCGCGGCGAATAATATCTTGTTCATGCCCTTAACTCCGTACAAGGCCCGCCCGCGCCACCGTCCACAACGTTCCGGGCAGCACTACGTTGCGTGCTTGCGGCCGGATGGACGCGCTCAGGGACGGAAAGCGGGCCTCACCGGGGCTTTTTCGCCTTCCATTCGCGCACCGCGGCGAGCGCGTTGGCGACGTGATTCTTCCAGTCCATGTCGGAATAAGCGTAGATCACATGGCCGTCGGGCGCGATCACGTAGGAGGTGCGGCGGGTATAAGGCACGCCTTCCTTCAGCTTGACGTCGTAGGCGGCGACGGTGTCGGGCGCGGCGGTCGCGACCGGGAAGGCGTTGCGGCAGGCCTCGACCGAGAAGCGCTTCAGCGTGTCGAGATCGTCCGCCGACATGCCGACCACGCGGGCGCCCAATTTCCTGAACTCGGCCGAGGCGTCGGAAAAAGCGTGCGCCTCCAGCGTGCAGCCCTCGGTGAAGGCCTTGGGATAGAAATAGAGCACGACGGGGCCGTGGCGGAGCTGCTCCTTCAAATGGAGCTTGAACGGCTTGCCGCCGAGCGCGCCGATCGTGGTGAAATCGGGCGCCGGCGCACCGACCGGCAGCGCGGCCAAGGCGGCGGCGGGAAGGGCCAGCAGGGAGAAAGCGGCGAGAGCCTGGGCGATGCGCATGAATCTTCTCCTCGGGGCGAGCGTCCTTGGGGCGAACGCGCCCTGATAGCGCGCGGCGGCGGCCCGGGCCAGCCTCGCGGCGGCGCTTGATCGGGCCGGCGGGGTGCGCGAAGGAGGCTCATGCTGACCCAGGCCGCCCCGGTCTCCGCCATCGCCCACCTCATCTCGCTGGCGATCGCCCCCGTCTTCCTGCTCGCCGGGATCGGCTCGATCCTCAACGTGCTGGCCGGCCGCCTCGCCCGCTCGGTCGACCGCTGGCGGCGGCTCGAGGACCGCTACGCGGCGCTGGAAGGCGAGGCGCTGGCCGAGGCCACGCACGAGCTGCACATCCTCGACCGGCGGATGACCGTGATCAACCTCGCTATCGGCTGCTGCACGTCGAGCGCCTTGTTCATCTGTCTGGTGGTGGCGATCCTGTTCGTCGCCGATCTCGCCGATTTCCCGTTCGGCCGGCCGATCGCCTGGCTGTTCATCCTGGCGATGCTGATGCTGGTGATCGGGCTGATCCTGTTCCTCTACGAGGTGCGCCTGGCGATGCGGGCGCTGCGCGCGCACCGTGACGTCATGCCGCACCGGCGGAGCTGAGGCGTCGGCGGCGGGTGCCGGGGCGCGCAGCGAGGCAGAGCTGGAGACGGCGCAGAAGCCGGCGATAGGCTTCGTGGGCCATGGTCAGGC
>JBJMTY010000053.1:0-4625 GCA_045811445.1 Allosphingosinicella sp.
CCCATGTCCTGCGCCACGCTTTCGCCACCCACTTGCTCGAGGGCGGGGCGGACTTGAGGGCGCTGCAGCTCCTCCTCGGCCATGCCGACATCGCCACCACCCAGATCTACACCCATGTCGACAGCCGCCGCCTGGTCGAGCTGGTCAACGCCCGGCACCCGCTCGCCCGGCCGCGCGTTGACGCGCCGGGCCGCCCGGCCTAACCCCCCGGCCCATGCCCACCTACCTGGATTTCGAACGGCCCATCTCGGAGCTCGAGAACCGCATCGAGGAGCTGCGCGAGACCGCCGAGGGTTCCGATCTCAACATCGGCGCGGAGATCGACAAGCTCGCCGCCAAGTCGGACCGCCTGCTGCGGGAGACCTATGCCAAGCTCACGCCCTGGCAGAAGACCCAGGTCGCCCGCCACCCCGACCGGCCCCACCTCAAGGATTATGTCGAGGCCCTGGTCGAGGATTTCGTCCCGCTCGCCGGCGACCGCAATTTCGGCGAGGACGCGGCGATCGTCGGCGGCTTCGGGCGGATGGCCGGGCGCCGCGTGATGGTGATCGGCCACGAGAAAGGCGACGACACGGCCAGCCGCCTCAAGCACAATTTCGGCATGGCCAAGCCCGAGGGCTATCGCAAGGCGGTGCGTCTCATGCAGCTGGCCGATCGGTTTGGCCTGCCGGTCGTCACCCTCGTCGACACCGCCGGCGCTTTCCCCGGCGTGCAGGCCGAGGAAAGGGGCCAGGCGGAAGCGATCGCCCGTTCGACCGAGCAATGCCTGGCGCTCGAGGTGCCGATGGTCGCGGCGATCGTCGGCGAGGGCGGCTCGGGCGGCGCCATCGCCATCGCCGCCGCCAATCGGGTGCTGATGCTCGAGCATAGCGTCTACGCGGTGATCTCGCCCGAAGGCTGCGCCTCGATCCTGTGGCGCACCGCCGACAAGGCGGCCGATGCGGCCGAGGCGATGCGGGTCACCGCGCAGGATTTGCAGCAGCTCGGCATCATCGACCGGATCGTGCCAGAGCCGGTCGGCGGCGCCCATCGCAACCCCGGCGAGGCGATGGCGACGCTCGGCGCCGCGATCGAGGCGGAGCTGGAGGCGCTCTGCGCCGAGAGCGGCGAGGCGATCAGGGCACAACGGCGGGCAAAGTATCTGTCGATAGGCTGACCGGCTGAGTGCGGTCGACGATGCGGAAGAGGACGCTGCGCCCGTTGCTCCACACCGGCACCATCCCCGCCGTCAGCTTTTTGTCCCAGGCGGGCGGATTGACCAGCCAGACATAGTCGAACGCCGCGCGCGGGAATTGCCGCAGCGACATGTCCAGCGTCGGCCAGCGGTTGACGGGGCAATCGTGCAGGCGGACGATCTGCGACGGGTCGCGCCCGAACGGTCCCGCCGGCTTATATTCGACCCGGTCGAGCTGGCCCCCGGCGACCGACCATTGATCGTTGGAAAAGGCCTCGCGGCGGACGACGGCGAGGCCGGGCAGATGGTCCAGGCGCGCCATCCCCCACTCGTCCCGGCACGGCGTGCCGACGAACGAGACCAGCCTCGCCCCGCGCGGCACGTGGTCGAGCGCCGCCAGCTCACGACCCCACGACCGGGCGTAGAGCGCGAAGCTCGCCGTCTCGCTCGCCATCCGTGCCCCGACGAAGATCAGCCCGGCGAGCGCCAGCTTGCGGGTCCAGGCCGTGGGTGGCTTCAGCGCGATCAGCCCGGTCGCCAGCACGAACGGCATGATCCGCATGTCGGCGTAGGAGGAGCCGAAGATGCGCTGCGGCAGCAGCAAATAGAAGAGGAACAGGCAGGCGGCCGCGCCGGCGAGCGTGCGGGCACAGGTCATGCGGCGAAACACCAGCGGCGAGGCGACGAGCGCGAGCACGACCAGCATCGAGGGAATGTCGATCCAGACCCACCGGTCCCGGAGCGCGTAGAGGAGGTAATCGACCTTCGGCATGACCGCGAGCCAGCCGCGCGTCTCGCCGGCGACGTCGCCCGAGCGCCAGACCAGCATCAGCAGCAAAGGCGGCGCCAGCGGCAGCCAGCGCAGCGCCGCGCGCAACGCGGCTTCGCCCCGGCGCCGCCCGCGCTCGCGCTCGCGCACCCATTCGGCGACGAAGGCGAGCAGCCCGAGCGTGCCCCACCCGAACGTGTGGGCGAGCCACACGACCACCGAGATCGGCACGAACATCGCGGCGCGGAGCCTCGGCCTCCCCAGCCGGCCTAGCCTCAGCCACAAGGCGAAGGCGAGGAAGGCGAGCGCCATCGACAGGATGAAGTTGAGGAAGCCGAACACGAACGGATAGGAATAAGCGAAGGGCACGGCGAACAAGGCGGTCGGCGGCACGCGCCCGTGCACTTCGCGCGCCGTCCACAGCAGGCCGCCGGCCAGCATCGGCGGCATGGCGAGGACGACCAGCTTCGTCGCAAGCTCGAGGCCGAGCCATTTGCCCAGAGGCAGGATCAGCAGGTTGACGCCGAGATTGCCGATCGGCGCCCAGTGCAGGCTGTACCATTGCTGGAGGTAGGCCGAATGCCCCCGGTCGAGCTCGGACTTGTAGGCGACCATGTGCCCGGGAAGGTCGATCAGCGGCGGCAGCGCCGGCCAGAGCAGCGGCAAGATGGTGACGAGCGCGAGGGCCGCGACGCCCCACCGGGTCTGCCACCAGTGAAGGCCCTGCGCCCCCCCCGCCTCGCTCATGGCCGCGGTGGTAGAGGATGCCGCCGGGAGAGGGAAGCGCGCCCCCGCAACCTCACAGATCGGGCAGGGCCTGGCTCGCTTCGCCCCAGCCTTGCAGGGCGCGGGAGGCGCCGCGTTCCACGAGCGTTTCCGCGTCGCGGAGGGTGAAGTGGGCGCCGGTCTGATAGTCGTCCAGCTCGTCCCAGGCGATCGGGGCGGAGACCGGCGCGCCGGGCCGGGCGCGGGTCGAATAAGGCATGATCGCCGTGGCGCCGCGCTGGTTGCGCAGATAGTCGAGGAACATCCGGCCCTTGCGCGCGGCCTTGGCGAGGTTGGCGGTGAAGCGGTGGGGCTCGGCGGTCGCGAGCGCCACGCAGAAGCGCAGGGCGAAATCCTTGACCCGCGGCCATTCCGCCTCGGGCCTCAATGGCACGACGACATGGATGCCCTTGCCCCCGGTAAGCAGGGGAAAGGTCTGCAGGCCCATGTCGGCGAGGTAACGCTTGAGGTCGCGCGCCGCCTTCCTGACCTCGTCGAAGCCGAGGCCTTCGTCGGGGTCGATGTCGAAGACGATCCGGTCGGGCTTCTCCACGTCGGCGATCGGGCTGCCCCAGCCGTGGAACTCGATCGCCCCCATCTGCACGCAGGCGAGCAGCCCCGCCTGGTCGGCGATGTAGATATAGTCTTCATCATTGCCCCCCTTCTCCGCGATCGGGATCTGGTGGACGTGGGGTCCGAACGTGCCGGCGTCGTGCTTCTGGAAGAAGCATTTCCTGGCCCGGCCCTGGGGGCAGCGGACCAAAGTGAGGGGGCGGTTCGCGACCCACGGCAGGATCAGCGGCGCCACCTTCCGGAAATAGTCGGCCAGCTCGCCCTTGGTGATGTCCGCGTCGGGGAACACCACCCGCTCGGAATTGCTGATCTTGACCGCGTCCCCCGGCGCCGTCGCGGCCGTCGGCTGCGGCAGCTCGGCGACCACCTCGCGCGCGGGCTTGTCGCTTCTGAGGCCGAGGAAGCTGGCGTGGCGGACGATGCCTTCGGCGGTGAACTCGGCGAAGGCGACTTCCGCCACCAGCTCCGGCTTCACCCAATGCGCGCCCCGCGCCTCGGCCCGCGGCACGGCGACGGCGGCCTTGCCGGCGGCGAGCTTGTCCAGTCGCGCGCGCAGATCGTGCTGGGCCTGCATCGAAAAGCCGGTGCCGACCTTGCCGGCGTAACGCAGCTTGCCGCCTTCGTTGACGGCGAGCAGCAAAGCGCGGAAGCCGCGGCCCTTCTTGTCGCTTTCCGACCAGCCGACGATGACGAACTCCTGGCGATGGGTGCATTTGATCTTCAGCCAGCTCTTCGTCCGCGCGCCGCGATAGGGCGCGTCGGCGCGCTTGGCGATGATGCCTTCGCCGCCGGCGCGGCACATCGCGTCGAACAGGTCCTCGCCGCGCCCCACGATATGCTCGGCATAGAGGAGGAAGGGCGGCTTGCCGGGGCCGAGCAGGGCGGCGAGGCGGGCCTTGCGCTCGACGTTGGGGAGCTTGGCGAGGTCTTCGCCGTCCAGCTCCAGCGCGTCGAACAGGAACAGGCTGAGCCCCCGCCCGCCTTCGGAGATCGCCTGCTGGAGCGCCGAGAAGCTCGACCCGCCTTTGTCGTCGAGCTTGACGATCTCGCCGTCGAGCAGGGCCGAGCCGACTTCCAGCTCCCGCGCCGCCGCGACGATCTCGGGGAATTTGTCGGACCAGTCGAGGCCCGAGCGCGTGTAGACTCTCGCTTGCCCGCCCGCGACCGCGAGCAGGCAGCGATAGCCGTCATATTTCATCTCGTGAATCCAGCCAGAGCCGGCCGGCACGTGGTCGACGAGCGTCGCCTTCTGCGGCTCCCGGAAGGCGGGCAGCTTCACTCCTCCCCGGAACGGGGAGGGGGACCGCCGACGCGAAGCGGCGGTGGTGGAGGGGTCCCCCGGCG
>JBJMTY010000054.1:0-4172 GCA_045811445.1 Allosphingosinicella sp.
ACATGATCGGCAATGTCTGGGAATGGACGGCGGACTGGTGGTCGGAGCGGCCGATCGAGCCCGAATTCGATTTCTGCTGCTCGGCCCGCCGCGCCGCCAGCGCCGAGCCAGGCGACAGGCTCGGCGTCCCGCGCCGCGTCCTCAAAGGCGGTTCTCACCTTTGCGCGCCAAGCTATTGCCGGCGCTACCGTCCGGCCGCGCGCCACCCCCACCGCGTCGATACGTCCGCCTCCCACCTCGGCTTTCGCTGCGCGCTTCGTCCCATCCCTTAGGGCATTGGGAATCGATTGCCCCCGGATCGGGGATTCACCCGATATTTCCGCCCTCCGCGCCGTGCTTAGAAGGAGTCGGGCCGACGGCCAGGCGAAGCCCGCCCCCTTCCGCCTAGCTACCGTCGGGGCGCGGCAGGCAACACGCGCATGGGTTGCCTGCCGCGCCGAATGGGCGGCGATCTTCGGGTCGCCGCCCCTTCCTGCCCTCGGGTGCGAGCCCGCAAAAGAGCCCGGTCGGCGCCCCTCGCCGGCCGGGCTCTTCGCTTCTGGGTAAGGGGAAGAGCTTCAGAGCCTGATCGGTGGGTCGCCGGCATCGTCCTCGACGTCGGCTTCGTCGGTCTCGTCGCCGCCCATCACGAACAGCAGGACCGAGACCAGGGCCGAGAAGCCGACGATGAAGAGGCCCTTGCGGCCGCCGTCGTCGCCCTCGGGCAGCGGGTCGTCCAGCCGCTCGCATGCCAGCCGCGGGGAAGGCGACGGGCTCTCCGCCGAGGCGGCGGCGGTGAGGCCCGCCGGCGCGCCGCCGGCGGAGGCCCAGCCGAGCGCCGCCGCCGCCGCTAATGCGCGGCGCAAGGTCAGGCTGCCCTGCCGCCCTTCATAGGATCCGGCGGGCGGGATCGGCGGCCGCGCACGCCGGTCGATCACGGCGATCCCGGTCGGGTCCGAGCCGTGGCGGCGCGCCCTCCTCGAACGGGAGCGGGGGGATGCGGGAATCTTCTCGGCCATATCGGCATTTCCCCCGAGGGCGCCCCGTCGCGGGCGGCGCCATAAAGGTGACCTCTCCTGGCCCCACTCGTCGGTCCGCACTCGGAGGCGTGCGGTCCCCCCCGGCGAGAGGGGATTGGCCCCCGGCTTCGGCCGGGGGCCTTTTTTTCGGTCAGAAGCCGAAGGTCATGAACAGCGACGGACCGTGGAACTTGTAGGCGAAGCGGCCGATCGCGTTGGTCTGCGTCACGTCGAGACGGTAATCGACGTAGCGATAGGCGATCCCCGCCCCGATATTCTTCATGAAGCGCCAGCTCACCGCCAGCTGGGCGTTGAGCAGCTTGCCGTCATATTTGTCGATCTTCAGCGACAGGACGTCGACGCGGCCGCTGAAGGTCAGGTCGCGGATCGGCTCGACGCTGGCGAACAGGCCGATCGTCGGCAGCGGCGCGAGCACCTTGTCGCGCCGGGTCTGGACCTGCGAGGTGGCCGTGCCGACATGGCCCTGGCCGCTCAGCTCGGTCTTGATGTCGGTCGCGTGGAGGCCGAGCGCCACGCCCATCTCCCAATTCGGCTTGCGCACGAACGCCCAGCCCAGCGACAGGCGGTAGATGTCGGTGTCGAACTTGCTCGAGACGGTGGCGCCAGCCGAATAAGTGACGTCGTCGAACACGATGTCGCGCGTCAGGCTCTTCTGCCCGTCGCGGCCGAGCGAATAATATTCGGCGGTGAGCGAGAATCCCGACCCCAGCCGGGCGCCGCCGTAGACCGACGGCAGGGTCTTGTGGCCGTCGAGGGCGAGGTCGCGCTCGAAGTCGATCCTGGTGCCGTCGGTCGCGCCGCTGCGGTGGGTCAGGCTGACGTCGGTGTCGACGCTGGGCAGGAAGATGCCGGCTTCGAGCCAGAAATGGTCGTGCAGCGCCTGCGCGCCGGCCGGCGCCGCGAGGCCCGCGAACGCGCAGAGGGCCATGGCGCCCCGCCGGACGGCCAGCAGCAATGTTGCGGCTTTCATCGTGCCCCTCCTCGCCAGATCTTCGGCAGGATAAGGCGCGCGCGAAAGCCGCAGCATCCGGGAAAACCCCGACCCTCGCGCGAGACGACCCGCCCGTCGGCGCCGCCCGTCGAAATAAGCGCGAACCTCGTCATTTATGCCACGGATTGGCGGCGGCCAGCGCCGGCGGTGGATGGGCCGGCGCCCGGCGGCGCGACAAGAATTGGTAGACCCCGCACACCACGATTCCGACGAGCAGGAACAGGACGATCGCCTGCATGACCTGGGGGTCGTCCTGGTGGCGCCGGGCGACGAGCGCGGCGATGCCGGGGTGGCGGGTCGCCGCGGCGAAGGCGAGCGCCTGGCGGTCCTCGCGGTGCGGTCCGCCGAGCGCGTGGCCGGCGGCGAGCCCCGCCGCGACGATGGCGACGATCGCGACCAGCAGGCCGTTGCCGGCCAGCGCGAAGATCTTGCCGCCGGCGGCGTAGAGCACGAGGCCGACCACGAGCAGCAGGCCGATCCCGCCGACGATCGCCGCGATGCGGGCGAGCGACGCGGCGAAATTGGGCACGAGGCTGCCGACCAGCAGACCGCCGGCGAGCGGCAGCAACACCGTCTTCAGCGTGAAGGCGGCGAGCACCGCCACCGGCAGCGCCCGGTCGCGCGGCAGGAGCGCGCTCAGCAAGGCGAAGGTGGCGGGGACGAGCAGCACCGAGGCGAGCGCCAGCGCGACGTAAAGGCCGAGCCGGTAAGGCGAATCCGGCCGGCCCTTGAGCATCTTGCCGATCACCAAGGGCGCCAGCGGCGACACCGCCATCAGCACCACGCCGACCTTGACCGGCGGCGCGACAGGAAGCGGGAGCAGCACCGCGACCGCGGCGAGCGGCACCAGGACGTTGACCGCGAGGATACCGCGCGCCAGCGGGCCCGGATGGTGGAGGGCGGCGGGCAGGTCGCTCCACCGGCTGCCGAGCCCGGCCGACGCCACGATCAGGACGAGGCTGATGTCGACGATCCACGGGAGTAAGGCTGCCATGGCGGGATCATGGGCGCCCGCCTCGCGGCCCTCTATCGGGGGCGGCCCCCGATCCGGATCGGAATCCTGCCGATCCCCTCCGATACGCCTACCCGATAGCGCGGTTGCTAGCGGGGGAAGACCCTGATTGCGCGATCCCCCCTACATAGGGGAAGACGAACCTCGGGGGCATGTATTAACCCGATAACGATTGGCCACGACGATGCGGACACAATGGGGCGCTCTCCCGCGTCGCGCCGGCCGGACCAGGGGGGAAAGATGACACCTCGAGGCCACTCGTGACCGGTCCGATTAGGCGGATCATGATCGCCGACGACCATGACAGCGTCCGCCGCGGGGTGAGAGCCCTGCTGGAGACGCGGCCGGACATCCGCGTCGTCGGCGAGGCGCCGGGAGGCCGGCAGGCGCTAGCGGTGGCGCGGGAGACCAATCCCGACATCGCCATCCTCGATTATTCGCTGCCGGAGCTGAACGGCCTCGATCTCACCATGGCGCTGCGCCAGCATCTGCCGCGGCTCGAAGTGCTGATCTATACGATGCACGACCGCGAGAGCCTGATCCTCGACGTGCTGAGGGCGGGCGCGCGGGGCTTCATCTTGAAGTCGGAGACCGAGGAGCACCTCTTCGCGGCGATCGACGCGCTGGCGATCCACCGGCCCTATTTCTCGGGGGCGATCTCGGAGACGCTGCTCGACCAGTTCCTGAGGACCAAGCCCGAAGCGACGCTGAGCGCGCTCACTCACCGCGAGCGCGAGATCGTCCAGCTCATCGCCGAGGGCAAGATCAACAAGGAAGTGGCCCACCTTCTCGACATCAGCGTCAAGACGGTCGAGACCCACCGCTCCGCCGCGATGCACAAGCTGAAGCTGAGGACGACGGCCGCCCTGGTCCGCTACGCGGTGCGCAACCACATCGTCGAGCCCTAGGCAGCCTCAGGCCGGGCTCGACCCGGTCTTCGCCGGAGTGACGGGCAGGATTGCCTGCGACCCTTCAGGCGTCGGCCGGCAGGGTGGCGAGGACGGCGGTGCCTGCCTCGAGGCGCCGGATGCACAGGCGGCCGCCGAGGTCGCGGATGCGCGAGCGCATGCCGGCGACGCCGACGCCGGGTGTGGAGGCGGCCGCCGTGCCGTCAAAGCCTATACCGTCGTCGCGGACGATCAGGTGGACG
>JBJMTY010000055.1:0-3286 GCA_045811445.1 Allosphingosinicella sp.
CGCATAGGGTTCCCAATCGCCGCCGACATGGTAGCGCAGGCCGATCATCACGGCGACGGCGAGCGCGCCCAGCGCGAATACCGGTCCCGCGCCGGTGCGCCGCTCCACCGGGGTGGTGCGGATCGCGCCGGCGGCGAAGAAGGAGAAGAGCAGCCAATATGGTAACACGATCGCTCCGACAGGCGCCAAGCCGCTTGCGTGATCCAGGTTCGCGGAAACGCGACGCAATATGAGACGCGAAGCGATCCGTCCAGTCGCGGCGGCGACGGGTGAAGAGGCGCCGGGCCGCGCCGCGAAACCGCTCTCGATCGCGATCGCGATCAATTCGTCGTGGAATATCCACAACTTCCGTATGCCGCTCGTGCGCGCGCTGCAGGCGGACGGGCATGAGGTGGCGGCGATCGCGCCGACCGACGCCTATACGCCGCGGCTCGCCGCGGCCGGCCTCGCCATCGTGCCCCTTGCCATGGATCCCAAAGGCGTCTCGCCGCTCGCCGACGCGCTGCTGTTCGCCCGCTACTTGTCCGCCCTGCGCCGGCTGAGGCCGGACGTCCTGCTCTGCTACACCGCCAAGCCCAACATCTACGGCTCGCTCGCCGCCCAGGCTCTCGGCATCGCCGTCGTCAACAATGTCGCCGGTCTCGGCACCGCCTTCATCCGCAAGGGGCCGCTCACCGCGATCCTCACCGCCCTCTATCGCCGCGCCTTCCGAGGCTCGCGGCGCGTGTTCTTCCAGAACGAGGAGGATCGCGACCTTTTCGTCGCCGAACGGATTGTCGCCCCCGCCAAGGCCGGGCTTCTTCCCGGTTCGGGCATCGACCTCGAGGCGTTCGCGCCGGCGCCGTCCCCGGAACGGCCCGGCCGGCCTTTCACCTTCCTGCTCATCGGCCGGCTGCTGCGCGACAAGGGCGTGCTCGAATATGTCGAGGCGGCGCGGGCGGTGCGCCGGTCGTTTCCCGAGACGTGCTTCCAACTGCTGGGTTTCCTCGGCGCGGAGAACCGCACGGCGATCGGCCCGAGCGAGGTCGATGCCTGGGTCCGCGAAGGGGTGGTCGAGTATCTTGGCGCCTCGGACGATGTGCGGCCGTTCATCGCCGCCGCCGATTGCGTGGTGCTGCCGTCCTATCGCGAGGGCCTGCCGCGCGCCTTGCTCGAAGGCGCGGCCATGGCCCGCCCGCTCATCGCCACCGACGTCGAAGGCTGCCGCGCGGTCGTCGAGGACGGGGTCAACGGCTTCCTCTGCGCGGCGCGCAGCGCAGAGGCGCTCGGGGCGGCGATGCGGCGCATGCTTCAGACCGACGCCGCGGCCCGCGCCGCGCTCGCCGCGGCGGGAAGGCGCAAGGCCGAGGCCGAATTCGACCAGCGGATCGTCATCGAACGCTACCGGCGCGCCATCGCCGAGGCGGTGGCGCTAAAAGCCTAGCCCCTGCTCAATCCGCGCTGAGGTGGCGCGGGGCGTCGGGGTCGGCGCCGGTGTCGGCCCTGCGGCGCGTATGGGTCCGGGCCTCCGACATCAGTCCGCAGCCCATCGCGAACACGGCGCCTAGCGCGGCCGTGCGCAGCGGGTAATCGACGAGGCTGTGGGCGAGCATCGCCGCGGTGGCGATGGTCGCGGCGCGGGCATAGACGTCCGGGTCCTGGGGGCGCCATGCGGCGGCGGTCCGCCTCACCCACCACCACAGGAAGACGGCGAGCAAGGCATAGCCGGGAAGGCCGGCCTCGAGCGCCAGCTCGACATAGTCGCTATGGGCGTGGTTCATGTAGGTGGCGTCGGTCTTCGCCGGGTCCTCGTGCTGGCGATAGACCTGCTGGAAGGTGCCGATGCCCGAGCCGACCGGGAAATAGTCGCGGGCCGCGGCCAGGGTGCGGCCATAAGCGAGGCGGCGCGAATCCTCGTCGCCGGCCTTTGCGGCGGTCAAATTGTTCTCGAACGGCGCGCTCATCACCGCCGCGACCGAACCGGCGAGGACGAGCGCGATCAGAACCGGCGCCCAGACCGGCGGCCGGCGCTTGCGGGCATAGAGCATGAGCAGGCTCGCACCCAGCACCGGGACGGACAGGCCGATGCCTGCGAGCGAGGTGTTCACCCCGATGCCGACGAACACGACGAGCAGCGTTCCCACCAGGATGACGAGCAGCGCCGAAGACTTCTGCACCGAGCCGCGCCCCGCTCGCGCCGACAGGTACAAGGCGGCGAGGAACGGGATGGTGGCGACGAGCAGGGTCGCGAAATGGTTCGCATTGGCGAAGAAGCCGACCATCTGGCCGATGTTGGTGACGCGGTAGAGATACCATCCCGATTCGGCGCCGCTGGCCACCTGCAAGGCGCCGATGGTTACCGAGAAGAGGGTCACGGCCGCGAGCACCCAGGCGAACCACGAGGCCCGGAAGGCGCCGAGCCGCACGGTGGCGAGATAGACCGCCGCCGCGGGGATCAGCCAGAAGGCGGAAGCGAGCGTGCGATAGGGCTCGAGCGAAAGCGGGAGCCAGGGCAGAGGCAGGCCGAGCATTCGAAAGCCGTCCGCCACCGGCGCCCGGCCGGGAAGGTGCGACCACAGAGCGGGCGGCAGCGGCACGATTTCGACCGCGAACAGGGCGAAGATCAGGAGGAGCACGGCGATGCCGCCGCGCGCTCCCGCCGAAAGCGGCGTCGCCGGCCGCGCCAGGACCGACCAGAGGATGATGGCGAGGCCCAGGATCTGGAGGACGAGATTGGCCCACCCCCCCGCCGCGCTGGCTCCGCCGAGGAGCAGGCAGAGAAGCAGGTAGGCCGGCCCGACGGCAAGACGCAGGCGATGCATCAGCTTTCCCCCGCCCGCGCGATTTCGAGCCCGGAGAAGATCGCCGATTGCTGCGCGGCGACGTCGCCCGACACGCCGCTGAGGGTCAGCCACTGGGCCTGGCAGCCCACCGGAACGGCGAACTCGCCGGCCAGGCGGCGCGGACCGTTGATCCCCTTGACCGGCAGGCGGAGCAGAGCGGCGCCGCCGTCGGCGCAGACGATCGTCCACTGCAATTGGGTGCCGTCGCCTTCGGCATGGCCGTCGGCGCGCAGCGCCAGGCGGTAGCGGCCCGGCGCCAGCAGCAGCATCTGGCGGACCAGGCTCGCGTCGAGCCGGCCGTAATAATCGACCTCCAGGCCGCCGCGGATGCGTTCGGCGTGCCCGCCTTCGCCCGTCGTGAGGTCCCAGTTGAAGGGCGGCGCGCCCGCCAGCCCGGCGAAGCTCGGGTCGTAGACCCCCTTCGCGGCGCCGGCGGGCAGGCCGGCGACGCGCGCCCAGAGCGC
>JBJMTY010000056.1:0-25051 GCA_045811445.1 Allosphingosinicella sp.
CGGAGGCGAAGCTGTTGAGCTGATCGACCATGACGTTGATCGTGTTCTTCAGCTCGAGGATCTCGCCCTTCACCTCGACCGTGATCTTCTTCGAAAGGTCGCCCGACGCCACCGCGGTGGTCACCTCGGCGATGTTGCGGACCTGGTAGGTCAAGTTGCTCGCCATCAGGTTGACGTTGTCGGTCAGGTCCTTCCACGTGCCAGACACGCCGCGCACCTCCGCCTGGCCGCCGAGCTTTCCGTCGGTGCCGACCTCGCGGGCGACGCGAGTCACCTCCGAGGCGAAGGAAGCGAGCTGCTCGACCATCGTGTTGACGATCTTGCCGATGCGCAGGAACTCGCCCCTGAGCGGCCGTCCGTCGATCTCGACGGTCATCGACTGCGAAAGGTCGCCCTTGGCCACCGCGCCGATCACGCGCGCGACTTCGGCGGTCGGCTGGACCATGTCCTCGATCAGCTCGTTGACCGAACGGATCGCCGTTTCCCACCCACCGGTCGCGGACTTCACGCGGCCGCGCTGGGTGATCTTGCCTTCCTTGCCGACCACCTGGGACAGGCGCTCGAACTCGCGCGTCATTTCCTGGTTGAGGCCGACCACCTCGTTGAACAAAGCGGCGATCTCGCCATCGGTCCCATCCCCGTCCTCGGGGAGGCGCACGGTGAAATCGCCCCGCTTCAAGCTCCTGAGGGCAGAGACGAGCTGACGGCTGTCGAGCATCTGGCGCGGGCTGTGGACGTTCACGGCTACTCCTTCGTCACGTCTCCCCCACCCTCTTGCACGGCGCCGGCCCCCCGGCCGGCATGGATAAATCGAGCTGACGGTCTTGCTAGGAGCCCGCCCTTAATGCCCGGTGACTCTTCTAAAGGCGGGCTCGGAAAGTTCAACGGGGGGCGGCGATCGACCACGCGGAAAAGCGACGTTCCGCCGCGCGCGCGGGACCCGGCACCATCCCGGGCGGGTTCGAACGGGGCGGAAGTGGTGGCGGAGAGGGAGCGCCCCACAGCTTTGGGGTAAGCCAATGAGGCCAATGGATTTACTTGGGCGGACAGAAAGCGGCCAGGCAGGCGAGTGGGGCATGACACCGGTATCATTCGATGCTATCGTCCGCCGATGATCCTCTCCACGCTCATCGCCCTCGCCGCCGCTGGCGCCCCCGCCTCCGGGCCGCAGCCCGTCGCCTTTCCCGGAGCCGAAGGGGCCGGGCGGCTCTCGCTCGGCGGCCGCGGCGGGCGCGTCCTGCGCGTCACAAATCTCGAAGACGGCGGCCCGGGATCGCTGCGCGCCGCGATCGAGGAAAAGGGGCCGCGCACGATCGTGTTCGACGTCGGCGGCACGATCACGCTCAAGAAGCCGCTGGTCGTCCGCAACGGCCGCGTCACGGTCGCCGGCCAGACGGCGCCGGGCGGCGGCATAGCGGTGCGCGGCTACGTCTTCGAGATCGCCGCCGACGACGTCGTCGTCCGCTATGTCCGCGCCCGCCTGGGCGACGAGACCAAGGTCGAAACCGACGCCTTCACCATCGTCAACGGCCATCGGATCATCGCCGACCATGTCTCGGCGAGCTGGTCGGTCGACGAGACGCTGTCGGCGGGATCGCCGTGGCACGGCCCGAAGGACGATCTGACCGACGTCACCGTCCAATGGTCGATCATCGGCGAGTCGCTGACCCATTCGCTGCACGCCAAGGGCGAGCATGGCTACGGCTCGCTGATCCGCGGCGCCCACGGCGCGCGGATGAGCTTCCACCACAATCTGTGGGCCCACCATGAGGCGCGGATGCCGCGGCCCGGCAATTACCTGCCGCCGGCGCTCGACTCGGTCGGCCCCTATTATGATTTCCGCTCCAACGTCTTCTACAATTGGGGCGGCGGCTATAGCGGCTACAATGCCGACAGCGGCGACAAGGCCTCCCACGCCGCCTACAATTTCGTCGACAATTACTACAAGGCCGGGCCGAACTCGAAGAAGCCGGTGGCGTTCGACGAGCGCAACCCGCTGGCCAAGGCCTGGTTCGCCGGCAATGCCATGAACGGCGCGATCCCCGCCGATCCGTGGAGCCTGGTCTCCGGCCGCAACGACGGCGATTACCGGCTGGCGGGGCCGCTCGCCTTCGCGCCCGTCACCCGCGATCCCGCTCCGCGCGCCTACGAGAAGGTGCTGGCCGGCGCGGGCGCGTCGAACGTTCGCGACCCGATCGATACGCGGATCGTCGAGAGCGTGCGGACCGGCACCGGCCGGCAGATCGACAGCCAGAGCGAAGTCGGCGGCTGGCCCGAGCTCGCCGCCGGCACGCCCTGGCACGACAGCGACGGCGACGGCATGCCCGACGATTGGGAGCGCGCCCACCGCCTCGATCCGTCCGATCCCGCCGACGGCGCGGCGGACGCGGACGGCGACGGCTATACCAATGTCGAGGAATGGCTGAACTCTCTCGTCGCCGCCGAGCCGCGGCCGAGGTGATGCTCCTCTCCCGGCGCGCGCTGTGCGCCGGCCTCGCCGCCGCCGGGCTGAAGCTGCCGGGCGAGCGTTTCGACGCGATCGTGCGGCGCCGGGGCGGCACCCATGTGAGCCTCGCCGCCGCGCTCGCCGACGCCCCGCCGGGCGAGCGGCCGTACCGGATCCTGCTCGGCCGCGGACGCTGGCAGGAGAAGCTCGTCGTCGCGCGCCCCAATGTCGCCCTCACCGGCGAGGACAGGCGGCGCACGATCCTCACCTCATCCGTGGCCGCCGGCCACGCCAGGCCGGGCGGCGGCCCCTGGGGCACCTACGGCTCGGCGACGCTGACGGTGGAGGCGCCGGGCTTCTCCGCCCGCGGCCTCACCTTCGAGAACGGCTTCGACTATGTCGCCAACCTGCGGACCGGCGCCGTCAAGGACGCCCAGGCGGTGGCGCTGGCGCTCGGCAATGCCGCCGACCGCACTCTGATCGAGGATTGCGACATAATCGGCCATCAGGACAGCTTCTACCTTCGCGCCGGCCGGGCGCTGGTCAGCAATTGCCTCATCGCCGGCAGCATCGACTTCATCTTCGGCGGCGCGGCGGGGCGGTTCGAGCGCTGCGAGATACGCTCGCGCCTGCGGCCTGGGGAGGCGCTCCAGGGCTATGTCGCCGCGCCGAGCACGCCCCGCGCCCAGCCTTTCGGCCTCGTCTTCGATGCTTGCCGGCTGACGCGGGAGGCGGGCGTGCCCGGCGCCTCGGTCTGGCTCGGGCGGCCGTGGCGGGCCGGCGGCAACACCTCTTTGCTCGGAAGCGCCGTCTATCTCGGCTGCTGGATGGACGCCCATATCCGCCCGGAGGGCTGGACCTGGATGGGCTATAAGGGACCCGCCGGCTACCCGATGCGGCTGGAAGCCGGCGACGCGCGCTTCGGTGAATATGCGAGCCGCGGCCCCGGCGCCCGCCGCGCCCCCGGCCGCCCCCGGCTCAGCCACGCCCACGCGGCGGCCTTCTCGCGCCAGGCGATGTTCGCCGACTGGCGGCCCTGAACGCGAAAGCGGCGGACCCGAAGGCCCGCCGCGTCTTCTCTTGTCCTCCCTGTGGAGCGCAGCTCCATGGGGAGGGGGACCGCACGAAGTGCGGTGGAGGGGCCAATTCTGAGTCAGCAAAGCCCCTCCACCATGCTTCGCCCGACGGCTGCTACGCAGCCGGTTCCGGCTCTCGGCATGCCCCCGGCATGCCGACCCGCCTACACCCCCCTCCCCATCGCCTTCGGCGACAGGGAGGACTGGAGGTCTCTACCGCCTAGAAGGTCATCCGCACGCCGGCGGTGATGATGCGGCCGGTGCTCTGGTAGGTCTGCGTCACCGGCGCGCCGGCATACATGGTGCGGTAGCTCGGCTCGTTGGTGAGGTTGCGGCCCTCGAGCGTCAGCTTCATCCAGTCGTTGACGGTCAGCGCGATCGCCGCGTCGACGTTGAGCTGGTTCTCGTTATAGCCGAAATCCCCGATCACCGGCGAGTTGCACGGGCCGCCATTGTTGGTGGTGATGCCGACGCTGCAGGTGCCCGCGGCGAGCGGGAAGCGGTTGACGTAGCGCTTGCGCCACGCGCCCGAGACGCGCGCCGAGAAGCGCTTCGTCTCGTAATAGAGCGTCGCGTTGAACGCATCCGGGGACGTGTTGAGGAAGGGCCCGGTGGCGAAGGTGTTCTGCGCCGTCGGGGTCGTCCCGGTCCGCGTCGTCGAGAGGACGGTGCTGGTCAAATAGTTCAGCTTCGAGGCGATATGGGTGTAGTTGGCGGTGATGCCGAAATTGTCGAACGGCGCCGGCAGGAAATAGAAGTCGCTCTGCAGGTTGACCTCGAAACCCTTGATCTTGCCGCCCGGCGCGTCCTGGAACTGCCGGATCGCCCAGACGCCGCCCGCCTGGGTGTAGGCCTGCAGGGTCGGGCTGGTCATGCTCGCGACGATCTGGTCGTAGACCGCCTGCTCGAACACGCTCGACAGCGGCGCCTCGGTGGCGAGCTGCTGCGGGAACGACTTCAAATCCTTGTAGAACAAGGTGACGGCGACGATGCCGTTGCGCCCGAAATATTTCTCGAAGCTGAGGTCGAAGTTCGTCGCGCGGAACGGGCTGAGATAGGGATTGCCCACCGTCACCGCCGGCGCTGCGGTCGCGTTCAGGCCGCTGGCGAAGGAGGTGGTGCCCGGGGTCAGGCTGGCGAGCTGCGGCCGGGCGATGGTCTTCGAAGCCGCGAAGCGGATAAGGAGATTCTGCATCGGCTCGTAGACCGCATTCAGCGACGGCAGCCAGTCGGTATAGTCGTTATGGGCGGTGACCGGCAGGCCGAGCACGCCGTCGGTGGCGCCGACGCTGCCGTTGCCGGTCACGCGGGTGCGGGCGACGCGCAGGCCGATATCGCCGCGCAGCGGGTGGCCGAACACCTCGAAATCATAGTCCGCCTGGGCGAAGCCGGAGAGGTCCTTCTCCCGCACCGAGTTGCGCTGGCGGCCGTCGACGACGGCGCGGAAATCGCCCCATTTGTTGATGCAATTGCAATCGATCCCGAAGGCGTTGCGGAATGCATCGAGGTTCGGCGCGAAGAAGCTGGTCGGCGTGCCGGCCGAGACGGTGAGCCCCTGGCCGAAGCCGATGACCTGGCCGAGCTGGGCGCTGGTGAGCCCCGCCTCGAGCAAGGTCGGGTTGATCGCCTCGATGTCCTGGCTGCGGCGGCCCTGGTCGCTCTCGAAGTCGAACTGCTTGGCGGTGCCGCCGAAGCGGAGGGTGAGCGCGTCGCTGAGCTCCCATGCGAAGTTCAGGCGGGCGACCTTGAACTCGTTGTTCACGAGGTTGTTGAAATAGCGGATGGTCGACAGGCCCTTGACCAGCGACCATTGGTTGGCGTCGGCGACGTTGAAGCCGGGGCTGAACACCGGCATGATCGCGTTTCCGCGCGCGTCGAACGTGTAATTGTCCTTGTCGATCGCGTTGAACTCGGCGAGCAGGCCGGTGGCGCGGAACTCCGAGCGCGACCAGCCCACCGTGCCGTCGGCGCGGAAATGGTCGCTGAACTCCTGCTTGAAGTTCAGGGTCGCCTGCTTGAACTGCGTGTCGCCGAACTGGGCGTCGGCCGAGCTGCGCCAGTCGACGTCGTCGAGGACGAGGAAGTCCGCCTGGCCGGCGTCGTTGACATGGGCCTGGCGGATCTTGGTCGCGGGACGGCCGATCAGCTCGTTGTAGAAAGCGGTCTGGTTGGCGCTGGCGATGAAGCCCGGCGAGGCCGGCGAATTGTAATAATCGAACGGGTTGAGGTTGTTCGGGTTCATGCTGTTGAACGTGCCGGGAACGATGCCGCCGCCGTAGAGGGCGGCGCCGCAGTCGACGCTCGCCGACTGGACGCAATTGGGATAGAGCGCCACGCGGTCGGCATTGCCGTTGGCCGTGCCCGGGGCGCGCAGGCCGGCGCTGCCGGTCAGCTGGGCGCGGGCATTGGTGCCGTTGCGGTTGAGGCCGATCGTCGTCAGCGAGTTGGTGGTCGAATCCTGCTGATAGCGGGAATAGACGCCGTCGAGGATGATCTCGGTGCGGTCGCTCGGCTTCCACTGGGTGGTGAAGGTGGCGCCGAGGCGCTTATACTTGAGCTCCTGCCGGTTGATCGACGGCAAGGCCGGGATGATCGTGGTCGGCGTGATCAGCGCGTAGGCGGCGGGATCGGAACCGAAGGTCGCCCCGGTGCCGGCCGTGCTCGGCCGCGCAAAGCCGTAGACCGGCGGGGTCGTGCCCGCGATCAGCGAGTTGCGATAGGCATATTCGAACGCGCCGATCGAGCGGCGGTAGGAATCGATCTGCTGCTCCTGGTGCTGGTAGGCGACCGAGGCGAGCACGGCGAGATTGTCGGTGATGTGCTTCGAGAACAGCGCGGTGAGGCGCGGATTGAGCGTGTTGCCGTTCTCGCGATACTCGCCTTCGATGCCGAGCGCGTAGCGGTCCTTCTTGAAGGCGAGCGGGCGGCCGGTGGTGAGGTCGACGATCGCGCCGAGCGAGCCTTCGTCGTTGGCGGCCGAGGTCGTCTTGGTGACCGTGATGTTGCCGAACAGCTCGGAGGCGAAGGTGTTGAAGTCGAAGCCGCGGGTGCGGTTGGCGCCGGCGTCGGACGTGTTGCCGCCGGCCACCGCCTGGGCGTCGGCGCCGTCCAGCCGCGTCATCTGGAAGTCGCCGCCGAGGCCGCGCACCGTGATCGTGCGGCCTTCGCCATTGTCGCGGTCGATCGAGATGCCCGGCAGGCGCTGGATCGATTCGGCGAGGTTCGCGTCCGGGAAGTCGGCGATGTCCTCGGCGGTGATCGCGTCGATGATCTGGTTCGAGCGGCGCTTCTGGTTCAGCGCGCTCTGCAGCGAGGCGCGGAAGCCGGTGACGACGATGGCCTCGCCGGCCGGCTCGGGAGTCGCTTCGCCCGTCGCGGCGGCACCGGTCGCGACGGTCTCGTCGCGGGCGCCTTCCTGCGCCGGCGGCGTCTGCTGGTCGGTGTTCGGCGGTATCTGCTGATTCGGGGTGGCCGGGCCGGTCGGCTTCGCCTGAGCGAAAGCGGGCGCGGCCGCGCACAGGCCCGTCGCGATCAGCGCGGTGCCGGAAACGGTGCTGAAAAACCTTCTCACCAGGTGAGCCAATGAAACCTCCTCTCCCAAATGCCCCTCCGGTATGCCGGCCCAGGCGGACGGCAGCGTTGCTACCGGTGTCATCGCCTGATAAGTGGAAACCGGTGTCAGCGCAATAGCTTCGCTGCCCCTTTCGGGCCGCGCGGCATGGCCGCGGCGGGTTTGCCGGCCGGCAAGTGACGGGAGCGAGAGATGTTCAAATGGACCGTCCTGGCGATGCTCGCCCTCTGCGGGGCGCGGCTCGAAGCCCAGGCCATGGTCTCGGTTCCGGAGCGGGTCTGTGACGTCACCCGCTACGGCGCCAAGGGCACGCGGGTCTTCCTCGACACCGAAGCCTTCCAGCGCGCCATCGACGATTGCGCCCGCCAGGGCGGCGGCACCGTCGAGGTGCCCCGCGGCGAATATCTGATCGGGCCTATCTTCCTCAAAACCAATATCCGCCTTCACCTCGCGGCCTATTCGGAACTGGTGGCCGTTGCCGATCCGGCCCCCTACCGCGCGACGCCCGGCACCCAGGCCTACGTCACCAACGCCGACTGGATGGCCCTCATCAACATCGCCGATGCCCACAATGTCGCGGTCACCGGCAAGGGCCGGATCGACGGGCAAGGCGCGGCCTGGTGGGAGCGTTGGCGGGAACGGGCGCGCCGCGACATGAAGGGCGGGAGCACCGACCGCCCGCGGCTCGTCCACGCGGCGCGCAGCCGCAACCTCCTCTTCGAGGGCATCGGCCTGTACAATTCGCCGAGCTTCCATCTCGTCATCAAGGATTCGGCCGACGTGACGGTGCGAGGCATGAGCTTCGTCGCGCTCGCCCATTCCCCCAACACCGACGCGATCGACCCCGTCGACAGCCGCAACGTCCTCATCGAGGATAACAGCTTCGACGTGGGCGACGACGTCGTCGCGATAAAATCGTCTCACGTCGATCCCGCCCATCCCGACGCGGCGGCCGAAAATATCGTCGTTCGCAACAACCGCATCCTGGCGGGGCGCGGGATATGCGTCGGCAGCGAGACGGTGGGCGGCGTGCGGCGCGTGCTGGTCGAGAATAACGTTTTCACCGGCTCGATGTACGGCATCCGCATCAAGACCCCGCGCGGTCGCGGCGGCATCGTCCAGGACGTGGTCTTCCGCAACAACCGGATGACCGACGTGGAGACGCCGATGGTCTTCTCCGCTTATTATACGGGTGCAGGCTACGACGAGGCCGCGGTGGCGGGAGAGCTCGCCAAGAGCGGCGGCTTCCTCCTCGGGCACCAGATCTACCCCGGGGAAGGCGATCCGGCCCAGCCCTACAAGCCCAACGCCACGCCGTGGATCCGCAACGTCAGGGTCGAGCGGCTCACCGCGACCGGCGCCGACCGCGCGGGGCTGATCGTCGGGCTGCCGGAGCGCCCCATCGAGGGGCTCGTCTTCCGCAATGTCGCAATCAGCGCGAAGCGCGGCGTCCTGATCCGCCACGCCGCCGTCGACGCCCGCGGCCTGAGGGTCTCCAGCCGCGACGGGCCCCCGCTCATGCGGGAGAAGGGCGCCAGGTAACTCGTCGACCTGATCGGTCCGAGATGTGGCGGAGAGGGAGGGATTCGAACCCTCGGTACCCGTGAGGGCACAACGGTTTTCGAGACCGCCCCGTTCGACCGCTCCGGCACCTCTCCGCATCTCATGGAGATCGCCCCGAGGAGGGAACCCATCAAAGTAGTACTTTGATGGGAGCCCAAGCGGGGCGGGTCGACTGGCGCGGGGCTCTAGCCGAACCGTCCGGCCTTGCCAACCCGGCGCTTGCCTCCCCCGCCCCAGCGCCTACATTGGCACGATGATCGCCCGTTCCGACGAGTTCGCATCGAGCCCGGCCGCGCCGCCGGTCGCCCACGCCCGCTTCGCGATCGGCGAGGTGGTGCGTCATCGCCTGTTCGACATCCGCGGCGTCGTCTTCGACGTCGACCCCGTCTTCGCCAACAGCGAGGAATGGTACCAGGCCATCCCGGAGGACATCCGGCCGGCCAAGGACCAGCCTTTCTACCATCTGTTCGCCGACAATGGCGACGGCAGCTACGTCGCCTATGTCAGCCAGCAGAACCTGCTCGCCGACGACAGCGACGAGCCGGTCGAGCACCCCGCAATCTCCGGCCTGTTCACCGACTATGTCGAGGGTCGCTACCGGCTCAAGCCCCAGCACCGGCACTAGGGTCCGCCCCTCCCGCCGCTCCCTTGAGGAGGGGGGATTGTACCGTTGACAGGCCGGGCCCGCTCCAGTAGCAGCCCGGTTCCCGCGCGGGGTATGGCCGCGGCCGTGTTCGTGCGGGCAGCATTTGCAGTTATTGGAAAGAGCCATGTTCGCAGTCGTGCGCACGGGCGGCAAGCAGTATCGCGTCGCCGCCGGAGACAAGATCGTCGTCGAGAAGATCGCCGGGGAAGCCGGCGACACCGTCCAGCTGGGCGACATCCTGCTTGCCGGCGAGGGTTCGGAGCTGCGCGCCACCGACGGGCTCACCGTCGCGGCCGAGATCATCGCCCAGGCCAAGGGCGAGAAGGTCATCGTCTTCAAGAAGCGCCGCCGCCACAATTACCGCCGCAAGAGCGGCCATCGCCAGCAGCACACGATCCTGAGGATCGTCGCGATCGGCGACCAGAAGGCCGAGAAGCCCGCCAAGAAGGCCAAGGCCGCTCCGGCCGGCAACGAGGCGCCGGTCGCCGCTACCCCGGCTCAGGAGGCTCCGGCCGCCGAGGCGCCGAAGAAGGCGAAGGCCAAGAAGGCCGACCCCCAGCCGGCCGAGCCGGTCAAGGCCGAGCCGACCGCGAGCGCGCAGGTCGATGCGCCCAAGGCCAAAAAGGCCTCGCCGAAAAAGCCGGCGGCTGATAAGAACGCGTAAACCCTTCGAAGAGATACGAGCTTAGTCATGGCACATAAGAAAGCAGGCGGATCCTCACGCAACGGTCGCGACAGCGCGGGCCGTCGCCTGGGCGTCAAGAAGTTCGGCGGCGAAGCCGTGCTGGCCGGCAACATCATCGTGCGTCAGCGCGGGACCAAATGGTATCCGGGCGCGAACGTCGGCATCGGCAAGGATCACACCCTTTTCGCGCTTACCGACGGCCGAGTCTCGTTTCGCGACGGGAAGCTCGGCCGCAAATATGTCTGCGTCGACATGTTTATGGCGGAAGCAGCGGAATAACGGACGATCGCCAAAGGGTCGTCCGCCAGGGACGGCCCCCAGGTACTCACAAGAGAACCGTTCGAGGGAGAGGGGCCGCCCCCTCTCCCTTTTTTCTCCCTCGAAACTCGGGACAGTCACTCGTCCCGCGGCCGGGGAAGATCGAACCCGGCCCGCGCGACGAGTGACTGTCCCCTGCAAAGGGGAAGGACGATGTTCGCGAGGACCGACAGACTGCTGCTGAGGCCCGGCTGGATCGAGGACGCGCCGGCCTTGTTCACCGCCATCCGCGACGAGGCGATCGTGCGCAACCTCGCCACCGCCCCCTCGCCCTACCGGCTGGACGACGCCGCGGCCTTCCTCGCCACCGAGCGCAAGGCCGACGATCCCGTCATGCTGATCTTCCGCCGCACCGGCGGCGAGCCCGAGCTGATCGGCACGATCGGCTTCGCCGGCCGTCCGGGCGGCGAGGTCGAGCTCGGCTATTGGATCGCGCGCGCGCACTGGAATCGCGGCTATGCGACCGAAGCCGGCGCGGCGGTGCTGCGCATGGCCCGCGACACCTATCGCCTGCCGCGCCTCGTCGCCGGGCATTTCCTCGACAATCCCGCCTCGGGCCGGGTGCTGGAGAAGCTCGGCTTCCGGCCGACCGGGGCGATCATGCCCCGCTACAGCGCCGGACGCGGCGCCTTCGCGCCGGTGAAGAATTACGCGCGCGAGCTGGCGGAGGCGGACGCGGAGGAGGCGATGGCGGCCTAGGCCCGCCTAGGCCGCGCCGAGCTCGCGCTCCGCCCTGGCGATCAGCGCCCGGTCGTCGACGTTCCAGGGGTGGAAGCCGGGCAGGAAGAAAGCGAGCCAGGCGCCCATGATCTTGCGGAACATGCCGGGCCGCACCCAGGCGCGCCACATCACCCGGAGCCAGGCCGAAAAGCCGGTAATGCCGTCCTGCTCGAGCAGATCGAGCGCGCCGCGGGTGCGGTCGACGACGAAGTTGCGGGTGACGTAGAGCATCACCTTCGCCTTGACGCTCCAGCGCTTGCGGCGCGGCCAGCCTTGCGTCGCGTGCAGCCAGGTGTCGTAGGCGACGCCCTTATGCTCGATCTCCTCGATCGAGTGCCAGCGCCACAGGTTCGCCGAAGCCGCATCGGCGCCGGCGAGGTGGCGCGGGTTGCTCAGCAATTGGTGGGCGAGGATGGCGGTGAAATGCTCGAGCGCCATGGTCGCGGCGAGGTTGACGATCGGCGGCCGCGTCTTGGTGATCTCGAGCCGTTCGTCGACCCGCGTCTCGAGCTTCGCCATGTCGTAGCCCGCCTCGACGGCGCGCTTGTTGAACTGGACGTGCTCGCGGCTGTGCATCACTTCCTGGGTGGTGAAGGCCTTGATCTCGGCGGCGAGCTTGGGCGGGGCGCCCTCGCGGAAGGCGCGGACGCTCTCGACGAAGAAGGCCTCGCCCTTCGGGAACGTCACCGACAGCGCGTCGTAGAGTGCCGAGCCGACCGGATCGCCGCCCAGCCACCAGCGCGCCGTCGCCGCGTCGCGCCCGAAGCGTCGGTCGCGCGGCGTGATCGTCAGGTCCAGGGGTGTCGCTCGGCTCGCCATACATGTATCTCCTAGGATTGGTATGGCTCTTACTTACACCTATGTCAACAACTAGATCGCGCATGCCCTCCGAGGAGAGCCGCGCCGCGGCGATGGACGCGGCGCGAGACTTGCTGATCGAGGCGGGCCCCCAGGCGGTGACGCTGAAGGCGGTCGGCGCGCGGATCGGCCGCACCCACGCCAATCTGCTCCACCATTTCGGCTCGGCGGCGGGCCTCCAGATGGCGCTCGCGCGGCATATCGCCGAGCGGGTGACGGTGGCGATCGGCCGCTCGGTGACGCTCGCGCGCGAAGGCAAGGCCGATCCGCGCGAGATCGTCGAGGGCGCGTTCGACGCGTTCGACAAGGAAGGCGCGGGCCAGCTCGCCGCCTGGATGATCCTGACCGGCAATTCGAACGCGCTCGATCCGGTGCTCGACGCCATCAACCGCCTGGTCGACCAGCTCGTTCAGGGGCGCGAGGGCCGCCCCGTCGCCGAGACCACCTTGTGGCTGGTCCTTGCCGCCCTCGGCGATTCGCTGCTCGGCGGCCCGATGACCGCCGCGCTCGGCCTTCCCCGCGGCAAGGCCCGCGAGGTCGCGGCGCGCCATCTCCTCGCCACGCATCCGGACATCGGCCGCCCCTAGGGTCCGGCCTCGATACCCGAGTCCGGACCCTAGTTCATTTCAGGCCGCGCTTGCTCTAGAGGGCCGGCATGCATTTCCTCGATCAGGCCAAGATCTACGTCCGCTCCGGCGCCGGCGGACCCGGCGCGGTGAGCTTCCGGCGCGAGAAGTATATCGAATATGGCGGCCCCGACGGCGGCGACGGCGGCAAGGGCGGGGACATCGTGTTCGAGGCGGTCGAGGGGCTCAATACCCTCATCGACTTTCGCTACACCCAGCATTTCCGGGCGCCGCGCGGCAAGGGCGGCTCCGGCTCCAACCGCACCGGCGCGGGCGGCGCCGACCTCGTCGTCAAGGTGCCGGCCGGGACCCAGATCCTGTCCGACGACAAGGAGCATGTGCTCGCCGATCTGACCAAACCGGGCGAGCGGGTGGTGCTCTTGAAGGGCGGCGACGGCGGCCGCGGCAATGCCAGCTACAAGAGCTCGACCAACCGCGCGCCGCGCCAGCACGGCACCGGCTGGCCCGGCGAGGAAGCGTGGGTGTGGCTGCGCCTCAAGCTGCTCGCCGATGTCGGCCTGGTCGGCCTGCCCAATGCCGGCAAGTCGACCTTCCTCAACGCCGTCACCAACGCCAACGCCAAGGTCGGCGACTATCCGTTCACGACGCTCCACCCCAAGCTCGGCGTCGTCCGCCACAAGGGGCGCGAGTTCGTCGTCGCCGACATACCCGGGCTGATCGAGGGCGCCGCGGAAGGCGCCGGGGTCGGCGACCGCTTCCTCGGCCATGTCGAGCGCACCCGCGTCCTCCTCCATCTCGTCGACGCCAATAACGAGGATGTCGGCGAAGCCTATCGCGTCGTCCGCGACGAGCTCGACGCCTATGGCGCCGGCCTTGCGGACAAGGCCGAAGTGCTCGCCCTCAACAAGTCCGATACGATCGACGACGAGCTGATCGCCGCCCTCTCCGACGAGCTCGAGGCCGAAGCCGGCGACCGCCCCCTCCCCCTCTCCGGCGCCACCGGGGCGGGCGCCGAGGCGGTGCTCGACGCCATCCTCGAGCATCTCGCCCCCGCGAAGGAGAAGGCGGAGGAGGACGAGACATGGTCGCCGCTGTAGCGCCTCCCGGGGCGGGGAGGCGCTAGTGGCCCGCCGGTCGCGAAAGATCCGCACCCTCGCGGTGACCGGCGGCACCGGCTTCGTCGGCTCGCATCTGCTCCGCCTCGCCCTCGCCGCGGGCTACGACGTCCGCGCCCTCACCCGCGGCTGGAAGCCGCCCGAGGACGAGATCGCGTGGGTCGACGGCGCGCTCGACCGGCCCGACGCGCTGGTCAAATTGTGCGCCGGCGCCGACGCCGTGATCCACGTCGCAGGCGCCATCAACGCCCCCGACCGGGCGGGCTTCGAGGCGGCCAACGTCGCGGGCACCGCCCACATGGTCGACGCCGCGCGCGCCGCCGGGGTCAGGCGCTTCGTCCACGTCTCCTCGCTCGCCGCCCGCGAGCCCGACCTCTCCGCCTACGGCTGGTCGAAGGCGAAGTCGGAGCGGCTCGTCGCCGCCTCGGGGCTCGACTGGACGATCGTCCGCCCGCCCGCAATCTACGGCCCGGGCGACAGGGAAACGTTCGAGCTGTTCCGCATGGCCCGCCGCGGGATCGTCGCGCTGCCGCCCGGGGGCCGCTTCTCGGTGATCCACGTCGAGGACCTCTGCCGCCTGATCCTCGCTCTGCTCGACGAGCCGGACACCTGGGGCGAGACCTACGAGCCCGACGACGGCCGTCAGGGCGGCTGGGAGCACCGCCATTTCGCCCGCACCCTGGGGCGCCTCTACGGACGCCGCGCCGCCACCCTCGCCATGCCGCGGCCGGTGCTGCGCCTCGCCTCCGGCCTCGACCGCCTGCTCCGCCGCGGCCGGGCCAAGCTGACGGCCGACCGCGTCCGCTATTTCTGCCACCCCGATTGGGTCGCCGCCGCCGGCCGGCAGCCTCCCGCCGCTCTGTGGGAGCCCGAGATCAAGACCCCGACCGGCCTCAAGCAGACCGCCGACTGGTACCGGGAGCAAGGCTGGCTGAAGTGAGCCGCAGAGGAGCCGCCTTTCCGCCCTATTCGCTTGGCAGACCCCCTGCCCGGACCTAAGGACGCGCCATGACCGACCGAGACGAGACCTTCGACAAGGTCGCCAAGCTGATCGAGCCCTTCAACAAGAAAGGCGTGGCGCTGACCGAGGCGACGAGCTTCGCCGGCGACCTCGAATGGGACAGCCTGATCGTCATGGACTTCGTCGCCTCGGTCGAGGACGAGTTCGACATCCTCATCACCATGAACATGCAGGCCGAGATCGAGACGGTCGGCCAGCTCGTCGACGCCGTCGAGCGGCTGAGGAACGAGGGATGAGCTATCTCTCCAGTCCTCCCCGTGCGCAGCATGGGGAGGGGGACCATGCGAAGCATGGTGGAGGGGCCAAGGGCGCCGCGAGCCCCTCCACCGCCTTTCAGGCGGTCCCCCTCCCCACCCGCTTCGCGGGCAGGGAGGACTAGATGACCGACGCCGTCGCCACCGCCGACGATCCCGCGCGCGAGACCGCCGTCGGCCCCTCCCACGGCCGCGACCTCTTCTCCAAGTTCGACGCTTTGATCGCGGAGCGCGAGGCGCTGCTGGCGACCGGCGTGCGCGACCCGTTCGGGCTGGTGATGGAGCAGGTGCTCTCGCCCACCCGCGCGGTCGTCAAGGGCAAGGAGATCATCCTGCTGGGCACCTACAATTACATGGGCATGACCTTCGACCCGGACGTCGTCCAGGCCGGCAAGGACGCGCTCGACGCCTACGGCTCGGGCACCACCGGCAGCCGCGTCCTCAACGGCACCTACCAGGGCCACAAGGAATGCGAGGAGGCGCTGAAGGACTTTTACGGCACCCAGCACGCCATGGTCTTCTCGACCGGCTACCAGGCCAATCTCGGCCTGATGTCGACCATCGCCGGCAAGGAGGATTACATCATCCTCGACGCCGACAGCCACGCTTCCATCTACGACGGCTGCGCATTGGGCTCGGCCCAGATCGTCCGCTTCCGCCACAACAGCGTCGAGGACCTCGAGAAGCGGCTGAGACGGCTTCCCCCGGAAGGCGGCCGCCTCGTCGTGCTCGAGGGCGTCTATTCGATGCTCGGCGACATCGCTCCCCTCGCCGACATGGTCCGCGTCGCCAAGGCGGCCGGCGCGATGGTCGTTGTCGACGAGGCGCACGGCATGGGTTTCTTCGGCGCCAACGGCCGCGGCGTGTTCGAGGAAGCGGGGGTCGAGGACCAGGTCGATTTCGTCGTCGGCACCTTTTCCAAGTCGGTCGGCACGGTCGGCGGTTTCGTCGTCTCCAACCATCCCAAGTTCGAGGTGCTCCGCCTCGTCTGCCGGCCCTACGTCTTCACCGCCTCGCTGCCGCCGAGCGTCGTCGCCACCGCCGCGACCTCGATCCGCAAGCTGATGCACGCCGCCGACAAGCGCGCCCACCTTTGGGAGAACAGCAAGCGGTTGCATTTGGGCCTGCGCGACCTCGGCTTCACCCTCGCCACCCCGGAGGCCCAGTCGGCGATCATCGCCGTCCTGCTCCCCGACCAGGACGTGACGGTGAGGATGTGGCAGGCGCTGCTCGAGGCCGGCGTCTACGTCAACATGGCCCGCCCGCCGGCGACCCCGGCCGGCATGTACCTCCTGCGCTGCTCGCTCTGCGCCGAGCACACGAGCGGCCAGGTCGGCGAGATACTGGGCATGTTCGAAAGCGCCGGCCGGGCGACCGGATACCTGAGATAAGCGGCGAAGCGAGGCGCGGGTGCGGCGGGGCGGTTTCCACGGCCGCCGCCATCGTCTAGACTCGCGCCATGGCGGGTGAGGAACAGGACGCCCCCCCTCCGGGCGGCGCCTCGGGTAGATGGCGCGGGGGCCTGGCGATCGCGGCGGCTTTGCTGGCGACGGTGCTGCTCGCCGCCTTGCTGTTCATGGTCGCGGCATCGAACGGCGCGCGCGACCAGGCGCTCGCCGCCGAGCGGCACAGCTCCGACGTGATGATGATGAGTCGCCGGGTCGACGGCAGCATCGCCCGCGCCGAGGCGACGCTCGGCCGCTACGTGCTCGACGAGAAGCCCGCGACCGGCGTCGATTATTACCAGGATTGGGTGCGCGCCGGGCAGCAGATCACGCGGCTGCGCCAGCTCGTCGGCGACGATCCCGACCAGCTCGCCCGGGTCGACACGCTGCGCCGCCTCTACGACCGGCGCGACGCCGAATTCGCCGCGGCAGCGCGCGCCGCCGCGCAGGGCAAGGGCACCGGCGGCATCCCGCTCTTCTACGCCGCGGCCAAATCGGGGGTCGGCAAGGACATCCGCACCAGCCTCGACGCCATCGCCGAGGCCGAGCGGGGCGACCTGCTGGTCCGCATCGAGGCCACCCGCCGCACCTCGGACCGCGCCGACCGGCTGACCGAATGGTTCGGCTGGCTCGCCGTGGCGATCGGCCTCATCGCCCTCGTCGCCGGCTTCCTCGCCTTCCGGGCGATGCGGGAGCGGATCGACGCCCTCGCCGAGGCGGACAGCGAGGCGAGCCGCGCCCGCCGGCTCGAGGAAGCGGTGCGCGAGCGGACCAGCGAGCTCACCGAAGCCAATGAGCGGCTGAAAGCCGAGGCGGCGGAGCGCGAGGCCGCCGAGCAGCGCCTCCGCCAGGTCCAGAAGATGGAGGCGGTGGGCCAGCTCACCGGCGGCATCGCCCACGATTTCAACAACATGCTCGCCGTCGTCGTCGGCGGCCTCGACCTCGCGCGACGGCGACTGACCGGGCCGCGCCGCGAGGTCGAGTTCCACCTCGACAATGCGATGGAAGGCGCCACCCGCGCCGCCGCCCTCACCCGCCGGCTGCTCGCCTTCGCCCGCGCCGAGCCCCTGCTGCCGACCTCGATCGCGCCCGCCACCCTGATCGAAGGCATGCTCGACCTCGTCGACCGCTCGATCGGCGAGCGCATCCAGGTCCGCACCCGCTTCCCCGAGCATCCCTGGGCGGTGTCGGTCGACACCAACCAGCTCGAAAATGCCGTGCTCAACCTCGCCGTCAACGCCCGCGACGCGATGGAGGGCGAAGGGGAATTGGTCATCGCCGTCTCGCACTGCACGCTGGCCGAGGGCGAAGTGGGCGAGCTACCGGCCGGCGACTATGTCCGGATCAGCGTCAGCGACACCGGCGAGGGCATGACGCCCGAGGTGATCGAGCGGGTGTTCGAGCCTTTCTTCACCACCAAGCCGGTCGGCAAGGGCACCGGCCTCGGCCTCAGCCAGATTTTCGGCTTCGCCCGCCAGTCGGGCGGCGACGTCGCCATCCAGTCGAAGGTCGGCAAGGGGACGACCGTCTCGGTCTACCTCCCCCGCTCGACCGAAGCGGCGGGCGGCGCGACGGCCGAGGTCCACGGCTCGTTCGGCGGCGCCGACGCGCCGCTTCCCCGCGCCGGCACCGCCATCCTCGTCGTCGAGGACGATCCCCGTGTCAGCCGCTCGACGGTGAGCGCGCTGGAGGAGCTGGGCTATGCGCCGATCGCCTGCGCCTCGGGCCGCGAGGCGCTCGAAATCCTCGAGCGCAGCGGCGGCATCGAGCTGATCCTCACCGACATCATGATGCCCGAGATGACCGGCACCGAGCTGATCCGCGAGGCCTCGCGCCTCTATCCCTGGATCGGCGTGCTGTTCGTCACCGGCTATGTCGGCGAGGCGGGCGACGCCGAGGGCCTCGCCGGCTACGACATATTGCGCAAGCCCTTCACCGTCTCCGCGCTGGCCGAGGCGGTGGCGACGGCGCTCGCCCGCCGCCCTAGCGAATGGCCCCCCGCCGCAGCAGCCGCGGGAGCAGGATGAGCCCGGCGATCAGCGGCCAGCGGCGCTGCCAGGGCTTGACCTCGATCCGCGTGCCGGCGTGGCGGTTTATCTTCCAGGCGAGATAATCGATCCCGTCGGCATAAGTGAGGCCGGCCTTGAGGAGCCGGACCAGGGTGAGCGCCTTGCCCTTCGCCTGCCGCCGGGCCCAGCTCCCCCCCTCCGCCGGCTCGGGCAGCGCCGCCGGCACCGCCTCGCCGATCCGCCGGTAGCGCTCCGGGTCGGCATCGACGAGCGAGGAGGGCTTGCCACCGCGTTCGGCCCTCAGCTCGGCCGCGTAGGTGAGCGCGAAGCCCGAGCGGAACACGGCGAGAGGGTCCTCGCGCGCCTCGGGGGGCAAGGCCGGCCGGGTCAGCGCGAACAAGGTGGGCGCGGCGTGCGCCACGGCTTCGACCGCCCGTTCCCGCGCCGCCTCGTCCGCCGCCCAGACCAGCCGCGAGGGCTGCGCGAACCGGGCCCAGACCGAGACGCTGCGGGCCGCCGGCGAGCATTCGCGGGCGAAATCCGCCTCGCTCAGCACCGCATATTTGGCGGTCAGGCCGTCATGCTCGAACGGGAAGACGTTGGGCGGGACGAGCCGGTTGGCGGCGGCGAGCCAGCTCCGGCCGTAGGCGGCGCGATAATCGGAGACGATCAAATAGAAATCGAGCATCAGCCCGTCGAGCCGCTCTTCGCGCAGGCACGAGCCGTAGAACAGCACCGCTCGCGCCGCCTCCGGATAATGGGCGACGATCGCCGCGGCCATCTCCTCGACCCGGGGGTCGACCGGCTGCGCCAGCTCGGCGGCCACCAGGCTCTTCAGTGACGTCACGCCGGGGAATCTAGGCGGCGAGCATCAGGAAGGGAACGGGGGCGGTGGGCGTCAATATGATCGGGCGGCCATATTCGGCCTCGAACAACTCGCCGTCCAGGATCACGCTCTGCCGCTCGCCCTGGATGACGATCTCGTCGCCGCGCTCGAGATGGACGCCGCGCAGCCGCCGCCGGCCGAGCTTGCCGCGCACCGCCTCGATCAGGCAGCCTACCAGGGCCCGGAAGTCGCGGTCGATGACCAGCAATTGCATCGCCCCGGTGCGCGGCCCCGCCCCCGGCATGTGGCCCTTGAACAGCAGGCGCTGCAGCGTCGTCACCATCAGGAAGGCGAACTGGCCCTGAAGCTCGCCGCTGCGCCGGACCGACACCGTCAGGCGGTTGGCGCGCGGCGGCAGGAAGCGCGCCCAGGCGCCGAGGATGACGCCGAGTAGCCCGAGCACCAGCGCCAGGCCGTGGGCGACGCCGTTGGGCAGGCCGAGCGGGTAGAGATGGTGGCGGCAATAGAGCATCGTGTCGGCGAGGCCGGCACCGCCCAGGAACATGCCGAGCACCGGCTTGCCGCCGACCGAGCCGTCGGACAGCGCGATCAGCTCGCGCTCGACGATGTGGCGGTCGAGGTCGGAACGGGCGATCTCGAGCACCCGGGCGAGCGCCTGCAGCGCGTCGCCCCCCGCGCCCAGATCGAGCGCGATGAGGTTGGTCTTGCCGTTGGGCAGCACCGCGACCGGCGGCGGGTCGTCGCCGAAATGGCCGCCATTGTGGATCTCGGTGAGCGCCGCCTGGACCGTCCCGTCGCCGCCGTTGATGACGAGGACGCGCGGTTTGACCCGCGCGATCCGCTTCATCGCCGTGCCGATCTGGTCGGCCCGCTCCACTTCGTAATGGAAGATGTCCTGGTGCAGGGCGCAGAACGTCCGCACCTTCGGGAGCAGGGACTGGTTGCCGGTCGCACGCGGATTGGAGAGGAGCGCGACCCGGGCCATGCTCAGCGGCTCGCCACCGGGCCGATGCTGAGGCCCTGGCGATAGTTGAGCACCACCGAGACCGGTTTGGGCCCGTTGCCGACCGGCACCGCCACTTCCCCGAAGCTCGGCTTCAAATGGAGGAAGCTGATCTTGGGGTTGCGCGAGAAGCCGCCGCCGTCCGACCAGTCGCCCTTCTTGTTGTCGCCGTTGACGTCGTGGCGCACCGCGACGGCATAGGTGCCGGGCTGCGGCAAGGCGACGCAGACCGGCATGACCGACGCGGTGACCGGAAGGTCGACGCGGGCGACGCGCTGGCCCCTCACCAGGAAGTTCGAGGCATCGTAGATCTGGACGCGGACGCGGCCGCCGCGCTGCTTGAAGCCGGAGACCGACACGAGCAGGGCCGCGCGCCCGGAGCCGGCGCCGCACGCGGCCGCGTCGGGGCCGAGCGCCGCCGCCGCCGGCGCGCCGACGAGGAAGAGAGTGGAAGCGGCCGCCGCCGCGAGAAGACTGGCGAATTTTGGCATGAACGATCCGTATAGCTGTGCAAAGGCGCTGCCCCCAGGCCGCCATGTGGCGCCCGGTTGCGGCCAAATTGTGTTCGAGAGCGGCCCAAAGCGGGGAATTTTCCCGCGATTCGCGCGGGATCGACCCTGATCCGGCCCGCCGGTCGATCTTTATTAAGGTCCCGGCGCTAGCGTCGGCCCGGTGGGACCGAAGCCGGGAGCCGTGACGCGTGGCGCTGTACAAATATCGAAACTATCTCGGCCTCAGCAAGAATCCGTCGTTCGACCTGACCTTCGGGCCGAGCCACCACGTCCCCTGCGCCGGCATCTTCCGCTGCACCGGCTGCGGCACCGAGATCGCGCTCGAAGGCATCGGCTTCTTCCCGGACCGCGACCACCACAAGCACGATCTGAAGCAGGGCGCGATCGGCTGGCGGCTGGTCGTCGCCACCCAGGCCAGCCACCCCGCGCCCTACCTCCACGGCGCCGCCTGAACGGAAGCGGACACCCCGGTTGATTCGCCGCCGGGCCGCGCCTAGCCTCGGCGCAAATCCTTGCCTGAGGAGCGACCCGTTGAAGCAGATCCTGTCATTGTGCGCCGCCGCCGCGTTCGTCATCGCCGCCGCGCCGGCCGACGACAAGGCGTCCCATACGGTCGCCAGCACCAGCACCTACGCGGCCAAGCAGATCTGCCGGACCGAGGTCGATCTCGGCACGCGCCTCGGCGGCAAGCGCATCTGCCGGACCCAGGCCGAGTGGGACGCCTATTGCGCCGAGGCGCGCAAGGCGACCGAGCGCGCCCAGCAGCAAGGCTCGGCCTGCCTGCGCGGCGGCGGCTGCGGCGGCTGACGCCGGGAACCGGGCGCACGCCGCCCGTCCGACCTTCCTAGCGCGCCTGCCCCCGTCTATAGGCTAGCGGGCCGCATGACCTTGCTCACCGCCACCGACCGCTACGTCGCACGCCTCGTCTTCGTGCCGCTCGTCTCGACGCTGACGCTCGCGGCGATGCTGCTCCTGCTCGACAAGATGCTGAAGCTGTTCGACATCGTCATCTCGACCGGCGGGCCGGTCGGCATCGTCTGGAAGATGCTGGCCAATCTGCTCCCCGAATATCTCTCGCTCGGCATCCCGATCGGCCTGCTGCTCGGCACCCTGCTCGCCTTCCGCAAGCTGGCTTTGTCGTCCGAGCTCGACGCGATGCGCGCCATTGGCCTTGGCTATACGCGGCTGCTGCGCGTCCCCTATCTCTACGCCGCCCTTCTGCTCGCGCTCAACGTCGCCATCGTCGGCTTCGTCCAGCCTTATTCGCGCTACGGCTACGAGCATCTGCGCTTCGAGCTGCGCTCCGGCGCGCTCGGCGCCTCGATCCGCGTCGGCGAGTTCACCAACCTGGGCAAGCACATGACCCTGCGCGTCGAGCGCAGCGAGCAGGAGGGGCGCCTGCTCCACGGTGTCTTCGTCCGCGCCGAGATGAAGGGCGGCAAGACCATCGCGGTCACCGCCGACCACGGCACCTTCCTCGCCACCGACGATCCCGACACCATCCTGCTGCGCCTGTCCAACGGCCGCCTCGTCCACAACGCGCCGGACTATCGGGTGCCGCGGGTGCTCACCTTCGACATCCAGGACCTGCCGGTGAACCTGCCCGCCATCGAGCAGTTCCGCGGCCGCGGCGGCAAGAACGAGGAGCTGACTTTGCCCGAGCTGCTCAAGCTCGGCGGCGCGCGCGGCGCCGACCGCCATGCCGCGGAAGGGGCGCGCGCCAACTTCCACATGCGCCTTGTCGAGATCGTGATGATGCTGCTGATGCCGCTGCTCGCCGTCGCGCTCGCGGTGCCGCCCAAGCGCAGCACGTCGGGGCTCGGCCTGTTCATCGCGATCGCGATGGTCGTCGCCTATCACAAGGTCAATCAATATGGCGAGCGGATGGGCGAGCTCGGCCGCGTCGACCCGGTCCTCGCTTTGTGGGCGCCGTTCCTCATTTTCTCGGCGATCATCCTGTGGATGTACTGGACGCTCGCCTACAAGCCGGGCGGCCAGCCGATCGGCGCGCTCGAGCGGGTCTTCACCAAGGCGGCCAAGCTGGTGGGACGCATCCTGCGCCTCGGCCAGCGGCGCGATCCGGTGGCGGTGCCGGCGCAATGATCAACCTCCAATTCTTTCCGTCCAAACGCGTCGCCTGGTACATGGCGCGGATGTTCCTGATGCGCTCGCTGGCGGTGCTGGCGGCGTTGGTCGTCATCCTCCAGACGCTCGACCTGCTCGGCGAAAGCGGCAAGATCCTCGCCGCGCCCGGCAACGGCGACGCCGAGCTCTGGCGCTACGTCTCGCTCCGCCTGCCGCAATTGATCTCCCGCTTCGCGCCGTTCGCGGTGCTGCTCGGCACGCTGATCACGCTCGCCACCTTGAACCAGAACAGCGAGGTGGTGAGCATGAAGGCGGCGGGCATCTCCGCCCACCAGATCATTGCGCCTTTGATCCTCGCCAGCCTCGGCCTCGCCGCGCTCAGCTTCGCCTTCAACGAGCGGATCGTCACCCGCGCCACCGACACCTTGTCGAGCTGGTCCGACGTCAATTACGGCCCGGTCCCGCGCGACACCGGCGTCCGCCCCAACGTCGCGGTGCGCTGGGGCGACGACCTCGTCTTCGTTCGCCGGGTGGTCGGCACCGGCCGCGCCGCGCGGCTCGAGGGCATCACCCTCTACGACCGCTCCGCCGAGACGCTCAAGCATATCGTCTCCGCCGATCGCGGTGTGCAGGAGGGCAAGGCATGGCGGCTCGAGAACGTCGCCCGCTTCGACGTCGACGCCGGCACCCAGAGCCGCGTCCCGGCGATGCGCTACGGCGAAGGCCTCGATCCCGACCAGTTCACCCTCGCCAAGGTCCATGCCGACGAGCAGGATTTCGCCACCTTGAGGGCGTCGATCCGCGAGCTCAAGCTCACCGGCCGTGATACCGGCGAGCTTGAATCCGGCCTGTGGCACAAGATTTCGGGGCCGCTTTCGGTGATCCTGATGCCCCTGCTCGGGGCCGTCGCCGCCTTCGGCCTCGCCCGCTCCGGCCAGCTCTTCGTCCGCGCCGTGATCGGCATGGCGCTCGGCTTCGCCTATTTCGTCGCCGACAATTTCGCGCTCGCGATGGGCAATCTCGGCGCTTACCCGCCTCTGGTCGCCGCCTGGGCGCCGTTCCTCCTCTTCCTCCTCATCGGCGAGACGGTGCTGATCCGGACCGAAGAGTGAGCGAAGCGGGAGAGGATGGCGGGCACGTCACGCGGGCGGAGGTCGCCCGCGGCGCCGGCCTCGTCGGCCTGTCGCGCGCCGCGGCTTTGATCGAGGCGGTCGCCCAGCCGCTCTTCGTCTGGCTCTACGGCCTCCCCGCCTACGGGATGTACGTGGTGCTGTGGGGCGCCATCAACCTCGCCGAGAATTTCGTCGATTTGTCGCTGACCGCCGCCCTCCAGCGCATCGTCCCGACCGAGACGGACGAGGACGCGCACGCCGCGGTCAAGGCCGCCTTGCTGGTCTCGGTGGTCCCCGCCGCGGCGATCGCGCTCATCGTCACCCTCAACGCCGGCGCGATCGCGAGCCTGTTCCACGTCGCCGACGCCGACCGCGCGATCCTGCCCCGCGCAATCGCCTGGTTCGCCTGGGGCCTGCCTTTGTGGACCTTCGTCGAGGTCTCGACCTCCGCCGCCCGCGCCCGCCGCGCCTTCGGGCCCGAGATCCGCCTGCGCCTGTTCTGGGAGCAGAGCGCGCGCATCGCCTTCGCCCTCGGGCTGGCCGGGCTCGGCGCGGGCAGCCTCGGCCTCGTCCTCGCCCATTTGATGAGCCTCGGCCTCACCGCGATGCTCTGCGTGCCGCTGCTCGGCCGCTATTACGATCTGAAGCGCCTGGTCCGCGCCCCGCTCGCCCGCGCGCATCTGCGCCTGCTGCTCGCCACCGGCCTCGCTTTGCTCCCCGCCAACGTCGCCCGCCGCCTGCTGGTCGACGCGCCGGCCTTGGTCATCAACCTGCTGCTGCCCGGCGCGCGCGGCGCGGTCGCCGCCGGCCTGTTCGAGATCGCCCGCAAGATCGCGACCCTGCCGCTCGCCGTCCGCCAGGCCTTCCAATATGTGATGGCGCCGCTCGCCGCCCACCAGGCCCGCGCCGACCGCGCCCGCATCGCCCCGCTCTACCATTTCGCCAGCCGCATCTCGACCGCGCTCGTCGTGCCGCTCGCCGGCCTGCTCGCCTTCGCCGGCCGCGACGTCCTGTCGCTCTACCGCCACGAGGCGATGGCGGCCTTGCCCCTGCTCTGGATCCTCGTGGCCGCCCGCGCCGCCGAGGCGATCGTCGGCCCCGCCACGCCGATCGTCGAGATGACCGGCCACCGCATCCTCCCCCTCGTCAACGCCTTCGCCGGGGTCGCGACCTGGATC